>NZ_JAASUG010000008.1:0-158796 GCF_014322885.1 Listeria grandensis
TCGGTGACGGACTCAGATGGTAACACCACGAAGAAGACGATCAAAGTGACGGTGACGTCGAATGAGAAGCCGGTAATCCATGCGGAAGACAAGACGATCAAAGCTGGCGCAACGTTCGATCCGATGGAAGGCGTGACGGCGGACGACGCAGAGGATGGAGACTTGACGGCGGACATCAAGATTGTGCGAAACGAAGTTAATCCGAATGTGCCGGGCGTCTATGAAGTGGAATACTCGGTGACGGACTCAGATGGCAACACCACGAAGAAGACGATCAAAGTGACGGTGACGTCGAATGAGAAACCAGTTATTAATGCGGAAGATAAAACCATCGAAGTTGGTGATACGTTTGATCCGAAGGCAGGTGTGACGGCACAAGACGCAGAAGATGGCGATATAACCAAAGACATCAAGATTCTCAAGAATGAGGTTAATCCGAACGTACCGGGTGTATATGAAGTGGAATATTCCGTTACAGATTCAGACGGCAACACCACGACGAAAATCATCAAGGTCACAGTGATTCAAAAGGAAGTATACCTTTTAACCGCGGATGAATACGAAATGTACGAAGACTACATTACGGGAACAAACTCTGCCAACATTGTAAAAGTACAGCTAGTTGTGGACGGCGTAGTTCAAAATACCACAGGAACAAGCGGTGAAAACTACACGATTTGGGCCGGTGAATTCATTACAGATCCGAATCAAAAAGTCGAGATTTACGGCCTTGATGCATCTGGCAAAGTAGTTGCTAAAACAGACGTAATCATCAAGAAAATTGAGACAATACTAACCGCAAATGACTATAATTTTGACAATCATGATGAGTATGTTTTTGGTAAACATTCACAAGATATCGTGAAAGTAAAAGTATTCGTGAATGGCCGAGATCGCATGACAGCATCAACGAACAATGCAGGTAGAGGAAAATATAAAATTTATGCGCGTCAGTACATTACTGATTTTGGTGACGAAGTTGTTATTAAGGGGTTGGACAGGAACGGCAAAGTAATCGCAGAGGCGAAAGTGAACATCGTGAAATCGAAGACAGAGCTAACGGCTAGCACATTTATTATGACGCTTGATGAAAGTATTACAGGAACGGCAAGTAGTGATGTAAAACAAGTCAAATTAAAAGTAAATGGCAAGATTGTCAATCAAATCAACACGAAAGACGGCGAATATTCTCTTTATGCGCAAGGTTTAATTACAAGTGAAAAAGATGTCGTGTCCGTTTGTGCCTACAACGAAGAAGGTGTACTCATTAAAGAAGTTCAAGTAGACGTTAAATACATCATGGATGGGACGGAACTAACCACAGAACCTTATCAAATTGGTGAAGAACTACTCACAGGGACTGCAACGGGTGGCGCGAATAAAGTGAATTTAGTCGTTAACGGTGAAACGGTGAACCATGCGTTCGTAAAAGACGGCAAATATTCCGTTTATGCACTTGGTTTTATCAAAAACAGTAGCGATAAAGTAGAAGTCGTTTCATTTTCAAAATTGGGGTTCGAACTTATGCGAACAACAGTAGACATTACAAAATAAATAAAAAGAAAGTCCGCTAGAGGGCTCAGGAAAGAGGAGACAGATGAAGAAGTATGTATTAGGATTAGGAACATTAGCGATGGTAGGATCATTATTTTTAACACACCCAGGGGAAGTTTCAGCACAAGAAAACCATGCTCCAAGAAGTGAAGTGGGAACGTATGGTATGAGCTTGCTCGCGAGCGGGGAGTTGGAGGGAAGAATGACTCCATACATTCAAGGTGTTCCAAAATCTGGTAATATAGCTCAGCACTACACAGCTAAGTCGACAGTAGCTATCGGCTTATTCGATAAATCAAACCTTGTTGTTAAATTACCAGATGAATTCAAGTATGTAGCATTGCAAGATGAGTTCAAACGAGCAATCAAAGGAAGCATCACTTACCCAACAGGAATGGGCGCGGCAACGCATGAGTATACGGCAGGAGATATTACGATTTATGCTGACCGTATTGTCTTAAAAAATCCGCGAGCAAGCTATATTTTTGGTGCTAAATTTACAGCAGACTTATCTATCGATTACGGTGCGATCTTGGACAAATATCCTAATATTCCAATCGATGAAAATCCTTCAGGTTACTCATTTGTAGCGGTTCTTACAGAAGATGCAATGATTGATTGCAACTTGATTGGTTCAAAAGAAGGTAGATGGATAAGTGAAGAAACAGCAGCGATTAGAAAATAAGGAGAGTGGAAAAGGATGGGCAAACGTCACGTTGTAGCGGCAGGCTTAGCAGCAATGCTCGGACTCGGCGCATTACAAGTAGATGGTATTGTAGCATCGGCACAAGCAGCAAACACAGGTAGTTCCACAGATGTAGTGCATATTTTGGCGGAGAGTTCCTTAGAAGGTTCACTTGCTAAATATATTCCCGGTGTGAATAATTCCGGTAAAGCGACACTGCATTACGAAGGGAAAAGCTTAGGTGTTGAGGATTTTGACAATGCCAATCTATTAATTAAAATGCCGAGCCAATTTAAGCATATCACCCTACACGATGAGTTTTTAGCTGCGGTTTCAGGTGAAATTTCCACGCCATACGGTACGAAAAAAATAACACCCAATGATTTAAAAATCTATTCAGACCGTATTGTCGTTTCGTTTCCGCAGTCTTTCTTTACGACGCAAGGCAAGTACAGAGCAGATATTGTGCTTGATTTTGGTAAAATTTTAAAAAAATACCCGAACATCCAGATTGATGGTGCAGCTTCTGGCTATCAGTTCTCCAGTACGTTAGTTTTTGCTTCATCACTATGGGATATTATTGAAGATCCCATTTTCGGTTCGCTATCAGGTGATTACACAACAAACGAAATAGAAGCCGTTGTTAAGTAATAATTTATAGGTCAGGAGGGAGTTGATAAGATGATTTGGTATGTATTAAATCTGTCTTATTGGCTCTCATTATGGAACAATAAGTGAGTGAAGAACAATGAATCTAGGAAATTTTATACTTTATGGTGTAAAGGTTTATAGAAAAATTGGTTACCTAGATACTTTGGAAATATCATTTAAATATGAAAATAGAGTTAGTAGCGTTCATATAGTTGATTTGCTAAACTATTTACCAGTTCTAGCGTAAGCTGAATTTTTCGATTAAGCCGGGGCACCCTTTACTAAGGAGCGGTAAATACAAGATGAAAAGATTAATTAGTTTAATGACAGTGTTAGTTCTGTTTGGAAGTATGTTACTTCCAGGAGTTGTAGGACAAGCAAGCGTGGATCAAGGAAATTTTGATATTGCGCTTAAGGCGTATGAAGACCCGATCATCAGTAACGGTCAGGTCAATTTGAAAGTGACGCTTAGTGCGGATGCGAATACGATTGCAGATGAGAATGGTCTCGTCAAAGTAACCATTCCTCGAGAGATTTTCTCGTCAGGAGACCTTTCTAACATTCATTCGGACGCTTTTATATTTGATCATATGGAAAACCCAGCAACAGATGATCCTGATAGTATTGCGGTTTTTGTAAAGCCTGATTCTAGCTATAACGAAGGTGCTGCATGGTCTGCTTCTTTTCAATTAGCATTTCAAGCACCGTTATTGCGACCAGGAACGGAAATAAAACCAGAACAAACATTTAATGTCGCGTATAATGGAAAGTCAGACTCGCAGACGTTGCGTGTGAAAGTCGAAGAAGGTGGAAATCCTGCACCCTTTGAGAAATGGTGGAAGTCTGCTGTTGACTCGAATGGGATTGGTATTTTGGAAGAAGATGATTCCAAATATAATATATTTCATTTAGCGGTGAATGCAGATCGTAGTTTTGAGTTAGGCGATGTGACGATAACTGATCAGATTCCTGATGGTTTATCGGTGGAGCAAGACCCGGTCGAGACGCCAAATATTGAAGCAACCGATGCTACAACTGTGAAGGGCATCCGTATTGTGGAAGTAGCGGCAGATGGTTCGCGGAAGTATGTCACGAGCCAGTATCGTGATGCTATTTTCTTTGATGAGACAACGCAACGACTGGAAGTGAATTTTAAAAATTTAACGAAGACAGATAGTTTCTTGATTGAATATCGTGTGAACATGGAGACCAATAAAGAGGTTTACAAAAACACAGCAACGATGACGAGTACAGACGTTGGTGAAGTTTCAGACAGCGTATTGGTACGCCCAGATAGCAATACAAACTTCAATAAAGCATTGACAAAGTCAGTGAATAAGGAGTTATTAATTGGTGATGACACGACGCTTGCATATACGCTGACGCTAAGATCGATTATAGGAACGATCAAAGCAGGGCAGGTATTTACGGACACCTTGGATAGTCGCCTGAAATACAGCAAGATGATATCAGGCATGGAATTATTTGATGTGAGACAAGAAGGGCAGACGCTTATCTTTACCGCCAAAAAAGATATGGAATTAGGTACCAAGGGTGAGGTCGTGTTTGAAGTAGATGCGTCTGGTGTGGCTGTAGGCGACACAGTGACAAATAAAAGTGAGATCGAACTAGATAATGAGCAGTATGATTCGAATACGGTCGCGACCAAACGGGTCAGCAATGCCATTTTGATTCAAAAAGTAGATCAAGATGATGCGAATAAGTTGTTGGCTGGGGCAACATTCCAACTGCTAAATAAGGACGGAGAAGTTGTTCGTGAAGGCGTAACGGACGCGTCTGGGCAACTGATTTTTAAAGATGTAGTTCCGGGAGCGTATGAAGCAGTTGAAACCGCGGCGCCAGAAGGCTATATACTGGATAAGACACCGATTCCAGTTGTGGTTGAAGCAGATAATGAAGATACCATTTCATTAGTCGTCAAAAATAAGCGCAATAATACTGGCGTTATTCAAGTCGAAAAACGTGATGCTGAGTCCAAAGAAAAACTCGCTAACGCGAAATTCACCCTCACGTCGGAAAACGGTGTACAATCTGGGACAACAGATGCAACGGGCAACTTACGTTTTGAGCATTTAACTCCTGGTGAGTATACGTTAGAAGAAGTAGAAGCACCAGAAGGCTATGTCATAGATAACGCGAAACGAGTGATCCAAATTGTTAGCGGAGAGGAAAAAACGATCACCGTTACTTTTGAAAATAGTCGAATGAAAGGCTCTGTCGTGCTAACTAAAAAAGATAGCAAAACAAAAGAAGCTCTAGAAGGTGTGGAATTCCAACTACTAGATAAGCAAGGTCACGTGGTTGAAGATCACCTAGTTACCGATGAAAAAGGACAGATATTAGTCGGTGATTTGGACTGGGGAGAGTATATGTTCAAAGAAATCAAGGCACAAGAGGGTTATCGTATAGACGAAGACGAGCTTGCCTTTGAAGTTAACCAAGAAAATGTTGCCCAAATGATTGAGTTGACCAAATATAATGAACGAATAGAGCCGAATATACCGGAGGAACCAATCACACCATTAGAACCGAGTGTACCGGAAGAACCAAGTAAGCCAGAAAAACCGAGTATACCGAAAGAGCCAAATACACCAGGAGGAACAAATACATCAGAAAAGCCGAGTAAACAGCCAGCGTTACCGACAACAGGAGATAGCGGTATGCAATGGTTTATGATGATAGGAATTATTCTATCAACCTTTGGAATGCGAGCCTATTTACAAACTAGAAAATAAGCCGAGTTTGGGAGATAGCCAAAATAAAGCAAAAATCGTCTTACCCAATATAATGGGCGAGGCGATTTTTGCTTTATTTATAGTTTCTTCGCAGACTTGGCTGGCCTTGTTTTATTTATTAGAAGTACTGGTGATTTTGTCATAGCAGTTGTGTAAGTTTTTAATATCCAGTGGTGTTGGGAACATCGAGATGCAGACGACCATTGGAGAATTTTTGAAAGAAAGTCCAGGGATGTTTGTGACGATAACGTCATAAATAGAAGCTTTTTTCTTGAAGGCGGAGAGGGTGAATTCTTCGGTGATAGAAAGGTTGAATTTATTGCTAAATCGGGCGTGAAGTTCATCGCGGATAAGTGCCATATGCTCGATATCCGTGTCTAAAAGAATGCCAACATCAATGCTAGGAGTCCTTGTTTGTAGATGTATGGCAAGATTGCGCCAATGTGTGAGTAACATATAGGCAAGCGAATCTAATTTATTAGTAGTGTATTTGGAATTCTTGAAAACCTGTTTGATCGTCTCATTTAATGTATCTATAAAATAGGGATGTTGATTTGTGATTCGGTCGACTAGAGCGCGATGTGTATTGTATAGAATATAGCTCTCACTCTCAAGGTTAGTAGCAAGGACAGCGATATTATAAATATTAATGAGAATGTGTTCTTTATTCTCAATCGGAATCTCGAGCTTGGTGGCTAGGGCCTCAAGCAATTGTAAATTTCGCTCTGCCAGCACCCTGACAGAATCATCGTGAGCTATTAATTCTTCGAGGTGTTCATAGTTAAATGCGAACTTATTTTTAATAAACATACCGAATAAACTATAGGCGACTTCTTCAGTCAATTCAATTTTAAAAACAGATTTAAACAGTCCGGTTAACACTTTATTTTTGAGTAGTGAGGTGTCTACATCTGCTGGGAAATTAGCTTCAGTTGTTTGGATATGGCCATTCCTGACTCGTGTGAGAATGATCATGATCCAAAGTCTCAGTCGGTTTAATTCGCAAAAATCCATTCTTTGCTTATTGGCTTTTGCGACCCAAGTAAGGATTTTATCGAGTGCACCAACTTGTATTTTAGGAAAAGGGATGTCGGCGATTCCATACTTTTCTTCGATGAGATGAATCATCAGGCTACAAATTTCGGATTCATCGCCCACCAATATGAGTGGCTGGGAGTTGACTTTGATTTTCTTTTTTTTCAGCACTTTATTTAAATGAGAGATGGTTCTGCGGAGTGTAGAACTACTGATAAATAGTTTTTCGGATAGCGAGTCAATAGAATGATTTTCATTAAAGAAAATTTCTTCGATAAGTGAAAATTCAGTACTGTCTTTCAGGATCGAGGCATATATATGATCAATATTGTAGTTCATCGGGATGTATAGATAAAACCCGTTTTTAGAGGATAGGATCTCAATTGGTGCGGCATAGCTGTTAATTTGCTCGATGTCTTTGCGTAAGGTTCGGCTATTAAAACCTAGCGTATAACTTATCTTATCTAATGTCATGTTTTTATTTTCATGGAGTAAGTTGATGATTTTGAGTTGGCGCAAGTGCTGTTTGGATAGGCAGTTTTTCATTCAAATGTTCCTCCTTTTTCTATATGAAGAATGCTAAAGACAATGATGTACTTATGTTAGTTAGCTGTGACTTGAAATGATTTACAGATACGTAATGTATAGTATCTTACTACATGTTTTCCAAAAAATACAGAGTGAGGTTCCTGTTTTGGAATATGTATAGACTTATTAAGCACTGTGATTAACCTATTTGCAGATGCTGATCAAGTCTTTTATCAAAAACTGCATTTCGGCCTTCTTTTTTTGAACAGATTGAGATTCTAGATTATATTACACTAACTCATGTAAGATTTATTCCCCATTTTTGGTACGAAAAATCTATAGAATTCGAGTGTGTAGCACGTCGTAATTATGAAAGAGGAAGGATAATCATGAATGTAGAAAATGTGTTTTTATGCAGCAGTGTCCATCATTGGAATGGAACCAGATTATACCATAAAACGGCCAAATCTTTAGCATATAATAATTTTAAAGTAGAGTTAATAGCGATTGAGCAAGGTGGAAATACAGATGCGCTTGCCAATATACAGTTACAAACGTTGCCTAAGAAAAATAGATATTTGAGACCACTTAATTGGTGGACGGTTTATAAGATGGCAGCAAATTCGAAAGCGGACTACTTTCATTTCAATGATCCGGAGTTGTTATTTGTCGCTATGTTGCTGCGTCGGCGAAAAAAAGATGCGATTTTTATTTTTGACATGTATGAAAATTTTCCAAAAGCGATTCAATCGAAGCCATGGATTTGGCAAAGAGCTAGAATGCCACTTTCTAAACTCATCAGAAATTTGGAGAGGCGTCTTTTAACGCGCATGGATGCTGTTATTTTTGCGGAGAGTTCTTATAAAGTAGATTATCCTTTTCTTGATTGTCCGCAGATTGATACCTATAATTTTCCGACATACCAGCCGGCACAAGGAGCAACGGAGGGAGATTTGAAAAAATTGGTATACGTTGGTGACATCACAGAAGCTCGTGGATTGATGGAAATGCTTCATTTGGCGAATTACTTAAAACAACACTGGAATGATCCATTCGAATTGGTGCTCATTGGAAATATGTCGGAGGGGTTATCGGCGAAAATGGCGCAATTCATCCATCTTAATCAGTTAGAGGAACAGGTTATCTGGAAAGGTTTGATTCCATATGACATGATGTGGCAGGAATTGCATACAGCGGATATTGGTTTGTGCTTGCTTCATCCGTTGCCTAATTATCTAAATTCACTCGCAACGAAGTTATATGAATACATGGCAGCCAATACGGCGGTGCTTGCTTCTGATTTCCCTGATTGGCAAGCGTTGATAAATGAGACGAATGCAGGCGTTTGTGTGAACCCGCTAAATCCTGAGGAGGTTGGGAAAGCAACGTTACGATTATTAGAGAATCCGCGTGAAGTGAGACAGATGGGCCAAAACGGACGTTATTATTTTGAGCATAAGTATAATTGGGGCCATGAGGAGAAGAAACTTATTCAACTGTACCAGGACATAGGGAAAAAATAAATAAGGAAAGGTGCTTTTTCATGCACACATTAAGTTTTAAAGATATTTGGAGCGTTGCTAAAAAGAATATTCTGTGGATTATTGCCATTCCATTCGCATTATTATTGGCTGTTTTTGTTTTGTACTCCTATTTTATACCGAAGCAATATACGTCGGACGTTCAGCTTTTTGTCACGGTAAATGCCAATGGGGCGGCTTCACAAACCTATGAATCGTTATTGATGACGCAAGGTTTGACAGACACTTACGCGAAGCTGATCCAAAGTCCCAAAGTAATGAGAAATGTCGCAAAAGAAACGAAGTCGAAGGAAGCCATTGACACTATTCGGAACAAAACAACGGTGAATGTGGACGAAAAATCATTGGTTTACAGCATTAGCTATAAGTCCGGAAATCCGAAAGAAAGCGCGCTAGTGGTGAATACGATTGCCAAATATGCGTCGGAGGAACTAAAAGCTTTGGTGAAGGGAACAAAGGTTACAACGATCATGTCTGGTGAGCTTGGAGTTGCGATTTCAAATGTCAGTAAGTATATTATCGCGTTTATTATTGGGGTTATTTTAAGTATTAGTTTCCTCATTATAGCAATACTTCTTGACACAATCGTGACGAAAGAAGAGCAGCTAAGTGAAATGGGAGTCGATGTGCTTGGTGATATTCCGCATGTTAGGGAAGGAGGAAAAGGACATGAGACGACTAAAAAGTAATGAGCAGAATGGGCTGGAATGGGACAAGTTACCGGTGACGGAAGTACGATCTGTCTTTTTTGAAAAGTTGAATTCGATTCAGTCGAGCATTCAGTTTTCCAATAATAAGGCGCAAGTTATTACAGTGACCTCGGCGCATAAAGGAGAAGGAAAGACGTTTACATCGATGAATTTGGCGGCGGTTTATGCGATGCAGGGCAAGCGGGTATTGATTATTGATGCGGATATGCACAATCCTCGGCTTAGTAAGTCATTTCAGCAAACCAATAAGCAGGGATTTAGTTCGGTGTTAGCAGGTGCTGTTCCCTATCAGGAAGTGCTTCAAACGACGGGGATCGAGAATCTTTCTTTTCTACCTGTTGGGCCATTGCCACCAGCACCCACGAAATTACTGAATTCGGTTCATTTTCAAACTTTTGTGGAGGATGTGCGTGCGGAATACGATTTGATTTTATTTGATACCCCACCGATTTTACTGATTTCGGATTCGCGAACCATTGGTGCTGCAAGTGATGGCGTGATTTTGGTTATTAAGGCGGCGAATACGAAAAAAGCCGATATTATGCGCGCGATTCAATTGATTGAGTCAAGACATGAGAAGTTTTTGGGCGCTATTTATAACGATAAAAAGTTAAGCAAACGAGAGATGTCAACGTATAGCTATTATTAGAAGAGAAGAGCGTGGACTGTGGTTAAGTATTGGAAAATGATTGTTTTTATTGTGATGCTTGGTTTAGGTATCGCCGCGGCAATGTTGAATAGTATAGGAATTTTGATGGCGGTTTGTATCATGCTGATCCCGCTAATATTCTTACTTGATTTGGAAAAAATAGAGTACATGTTATGGATTGGTATTGTGATTACCTCCTTCTTTGGCTCGTATTTAGGGCTTTCAGGTAACAGTAGTATCTTCTTGTTTCGGATTTTATTGTTGCTGCATGTGCCGCTGTTTCTATGGAGCGTTTCACGAAACCGGCTGGGATATAGCAAAATCGAGAAGGTTATTGTGATTTTAATCGTGCTTTGGCTTTTTGGTAATGTGGCTTCGATGCTTTGGGCAAGTTATATTAGCGCGACGTTTCGCTATTTGTATTTTGTTTTTGAAGCGGGATATTTGATGATGATTACGTTATACCATGTTCGTTCGAAAAAGGACTTAGCAATCGTGACCTATTTTATTAGTGCCGTCTATGGTTTTTGTTTGGTCATTGGCATGATTGAGGTTTTGACGGGTTGGCATATGAGTTTATCTGGAAATGTATTGGAATATACGCAAGAACGGCATAAATATCGGCCGGCGGGATTGCAATACAATTACAATGATTTTGGAGCATTTTTAGTGATGTTTTTGCCGCTAGTTGTGTGGGGAATTCATACGTGGCGCTGGCGCGGGAAGTACTTGTTCATCGCTGCGGTAATTGGAATAAGCGGGTTTCTAGTCATTAATACGTTTTCGCGTGTGTCGATGATTATGCTTATTGTCGAGGTTGTGCTGTTACTAGTTCTTTGGTTCCGCGTGTGGGGCGTGATTGCTTCGGTTGTCGGTTTGCTCGTGGTTGTATCGATCAACGTGTTACAGCTTGGAGCCGCAAATAGTAGTCTGTTCACGGATGTTATTTCGGCTTTTACGGAAAAAGGAAATTCGACAAGTGAGCGGATGATGATGTATCAGAAAACGATGCAGATTATCAGTGATTCGCATTTCTTAGGTATTGGTGTTGGTAATGTGCCCATTGCGCTGAATAATTCGATTATGGGGCATGGAACACTTAGCAATGCATATCGGGCACCGCATAACTTTATCTTGGAGTCGGTAGGTAATATTGGTTTATGGTCGTCCTTTTTATTCGCGGTCGTGGTGATTGCCCTGATTTTGAGTGTGAAATACCTGTGGGTGCATATGAAAAATGGCTTTTTCGCTGTTATTCCTGTTTTGGTTGTGGCTGAATTTTTAAGTGCATCGGTGGGTATTAGTACGATTATCGAGATTCGGTTTTTATGGATTGCGTTAGGATTGGTGCTAGCGATTGTATGTAATCAAGCTTTTTGGAGGAGGGACGGTAAATGGGAATTCTAATTGGAGCATTTGTGTTAGGTGTGGTTTGCTATGGTGTGATTGCGTTATACAGTCGGTTTTATCAATCACGCCGGATCGAGATTTTACGGCAAATGCTGATGGCAAAGCAGACGTATGCGAATGGTATTACGGAAAATAAAATTGTGATCGCAGGCGGTAGTGAGGTTCTATACAGCTTTGATACGGATTTTTTGAGTGAACATCTAGGGACTCCAGCGGTTAACTTAGGTTCTAATATTGGTTTTGGCGCAGCATTTATTATGGATCGAGCCAAAGAGTGTTTGAGAAGTGGTGACACACTCGTATTGTCTCTGGCATATGGTTTGTACGCCCGGCCAATGTATGATGTTTTTGCGTATGAGTACTTCCGGATGTATGACCGCGAGCAGCTTCGTCGGTTCTCTTGGAAAGAGCGGGCCTATTACATGATGAAAAACGTTGTATTAAATAGGCGTTTTGAGGAGAAGTTTTTTGATATGAGTCCGTCGGGGTTTTATCGGAATGTGATGGGGAGCGAGCTTCCGCCGCATAAAAATGTGCCGTTGCAGTTTGCGGATTTCGCAGAGGGTGAGGTCACGGCGTATTTGTTGGCTTTGAAAAAGTATTGTGAGTTTCATGACATTAAACTGTACATTACATATCCTGATACCGTGTATTTTGCAGCGTACGAGACGGAGCCGTTTTTTGAGCATCTGGAAGGGTTTTTAAAGCAGAATTTTAGTGTGATTGGTAACGCTAGTTCGTATATGTATGATTCGGAATATTTTTATAACTCTGTGTATCATGTGAATAAAAATGGGCAACAGAAGCGAACGAATGATTTATTGAAAGCGTTGAGGAAGGAGCAAGGCATTGGAAACAAAGCGGTGGAAGGATGATTTAGTCAGTGTGATTATGCCTTGTTATAACGCGGAAGTACATCTCCAAGAAGCGATTGACAGTGTATTACAGCAAACTTACGAGGATTGGGAGCTGATTATCATTGATGATGGTTCCAAGGATGGAAGTCGCGAAATTATTGATAAAAATGTCAGGCGTGATGGCAGGATTTTGGCAATGGCATCTCTAGGAAATGAAGGTGCTGCGATGGCGAGAAACCGGGGTTTGGAAGCGGCACGTGGACAATATATTGCTTTTTTAGATAGTGATGATTTTTGGGATAGAGGCAAGCTTAGTATGCAAGTTTCGTATATGGCAGAGCGGAGTGTCGGCTTTACGTTTACGGCGTATCAGAGTGTGGATGAATCGGGCAACATGAGGAAAGTTATTCGAGTGCCAGAGACGATTACCTATCATGCATTACTGCGAAATACGATTATCGGTTGTCTCACGGTGCTACTCGATCGGCATGTTATTGGTGATGTAAGGATGCCAAAACTAAAATCGAGACAAGATACGGCAACATGGTTAGGCATTTTGAAACAAGGGCATGTCGCGCACGGCATTCCAGTGACGTCTGCCTTTTATCGGAGTACTTCAGGATCGTTATCAAGTAATAAATGGAAAATGATACGCGCCAATTGGCGAATGTACCGAGAAGCAATGAGCCTACCGGTATGGTATGCGACTTACTGCATGATTGGCTACATGATGAACGCGACGAAAAAGCGAATTTTTTAGGAAAGGGTGTAAAGCAATGGAAAAAATAGTGATGGCCGGCGTTGGATACGTTGGTTTAGTGACTGGGACGAGCCTAGCGCAGACTGGAAAAACGGTTGTATGTGCGGATATTAGCGAATCCAAAATCACGCAATTAAAAGAAGGCGTCTCACCGATTTACGAGCCAGGTTTGGAGGCGATGATACAGCAAAACATCGACCGCGGAACGCTACATTTTACAACGGATATGACACGGGCGTACCGAGAAGCAGATGTGATTTTTATTTGTGTGGGGACGCCAGAACAGGCGGATGGTTCTGCGAGTTTAACATACATTTATGAGGTGGCAGAAGATATTGCGAACTATGCCAAAAAAGATACGCTGATCGTAATGAAATCAACGGTGCCAGTGGGGACCAACCAACAAGTCAAGGCCTTTATAAATGACCGCCGTGATGTGGAAAATGCATTGGAGATTGTTTCGGCACCTGAGTTTTTGTCACAAGGGACGGCGGTCAATGATACGCTACATGGTGCTCGGATTGTGCTTGGTGTCGAGACAAAACAGGCGGAGATGAGAATGCGTGCGATCTATTCTGGGTTTAAGCAACCAGTTGTGGTGACCGATTTGGTTAGCGCTGAAATGATCAAGTACGCTTCGAATGACTTCCTAGCATTAAAAATTTCGTTTATTAATGATATCGCCAATCTATGCGAAAAACTAGGCGCGAATATTGATGGTGTAACACAAGGCATGGGGCTTGATCCGCGGATTGGGAAGCAGTTTTTGAATGCCGGTGTGGGTTATGGCGGTTCTTGTTTTCCTAAGGATACTAAAGCGCTGTACCGTTTGGCGGAAGATGTTGGCTATGATTTACGAACCGTGAAAGCAACGATTGATGTGAATCAAGACCAAATTTATAAGTTGCTTCATCAGGCGAAACAGGATTTTGGTAGCTTGGTAGGGAGACGGGTATCCGTACTTGGGTTGACGTTTAAACCGGGAACAGATGATTTGCGTGAGTCGCCGGCGATTTGGAATATTTTTGAGCTGATAAAAGCGGGCGCAGATGTGACGGTATACGATCCAGTTGGAATGGAAAATGCCCGATCCATTTTTCAAGATCGAGTAGCTTACGCAGATTCGGCGTTAGCAGCGATATCAGATGCAGAAATCTGTTTTATTTTTACAGAGTGGCCAGAAATCATGTCAGTGGCGCCAAGTGACTTTAGCGAAAAGATGAGGTCTGTGCACATTTATGATGGACGTAATTGCTTTGATGTGGCCGAAATGGCGGCGCTAGAAGAGGTACATTATGTTTCGATTGGCCGTCCGAAAGTGCAGCGATATCAAGAAGAATTAGTAGGATTATCTAAGTGAAGGGAGAGGAACTATTATGCTAAATGCAATATCAAGTAGGCTAGCAAGAGATAGTTATTATGGTAGTAAACGTGCGGTGGATATGATTGTGTCATTGATTGCAATCGTGCTCCTCTCGCCGATATTTTTGCTAGTAGCTATTGCGATTAAATTAGAAGACGGGGGAGCAATTATTTTTAAACAAGAACGTAGTGGTGAAAATGATGTGCCGTTTACGATTTATAAATTTAGGTCGATGGGAATGAGCACGGCGAGCACTACGGCGCATGATTACGTTTGGGATAACGGTGTTCCTGATACATTTGTGTTTAAAAATACGGGGGAGCAAGATGCGCGTGTGACGAAAGTAGGAAATTTTATTCGTAAATTTAGTATTGACGAGTTGCCACAATTTGTGAATGTGCTACTTGGGAATATGTCATTGATTGGTCCGCGTCCAGAGATTGTGCCAATTACGTCGTGTTATTCAAAAGAGCAGAAGAAGCGTCTGATGGTGAAGCCGGGTATTACTGGTTGGGCGCAAATTAATGGCAGAAGCGATATTAATAATGGTGAAAAAATACGGTTGGATTTAGAATACATTGAAAAAAAGACAGCGATGCTAGACGTTGTGATTTTCTTTAAGACGGTTTGGCTGGTTATAGCGGGGAAAGGATCGGTTTAATGATGACGACTCAAAAACAACGAATTTTAATGCTATCGAGTGATTTTTTACCGAATATTGGAGGTGTTGCCGCGTATGTGTATGAGCTTAGTAAGCAACTTTTAAAAGAAGGACATGAGGTGATCGTGCTTACAAAATATGATGGATTTGGTGTGCAAACCAAGGAAGAAACACTGGATGGCTTGCGCGTGATTCGAGTGCCATTTTCGCCGATTAAGAAGGTTCAGGATTTGGAATATGTAAGGCGGACGCGGAGAATTATCAAGCAGTTGATAGCGATTGAGGCGATTGACATCATTCACTGGCACACGCTGAACAAAGATTCCAAGGTGATGCGAAATATCCAATTTCCAAGTGGCGCGATTGTCCACACGAACCATTTTGTCTGGTTTCGTGAAATGTATCGAGCCGGACAGTTTGCTAAATTACAAAAGATGATTCCTTACACGGACCACATCATTTCCCCAAGCTATGAAATCGAAGAAATGAGTCGTGCTGTTTTTCCTGAAACCGGCGTGACAAGGATTCCAAATGGCGTTGATCCAGCAAGTTTTTATCCCGATCAAGAGCTTAGGCAAAAGACCAGGCTAGAATATGGTATTCCGAATGATCATACAGTTGTCGTAACAACAAACCGGATGTCTGAGGAGAAGGGGATGGGTTATTTAATCGATGCCATTCCTGACTTGCTTCAAAAACATGATAAACTGAGCTTTTTTTTAGCAGGCGATGGACCAGAACTGCAGTATTTTGAGAAAAAAATTGGTGCTAGTACTGGATATAATCCAAGAGTTCATTTTCTCGGTAGGATTAAAAATACGGATATTCTTTCCGTCGTAAACACGGGCGATATTTTTCTGCAAACGTCTTTGGAAGAGGGCTGCAGCATTTCTGTGTTAGAGGCAATGGCATGTGAAAAACCTATTGTCGCGACAGAAATCGGAGGTAATCCGGATATAGTAAGGAACGGTATCACAGGCATTACCATTTTGCCGAAATCAAGTGAGGCAGTTGCAGAAGGCTTGGAACAGCTACTTTCGGACCCTGCGAAACGAGCATTATACGGCGCCAATGGAAAAAAAGACATCGAGGATCAACTAAACTGGGAGTCGCTCGCGAAGCAAGTTCTGACGGTTTATGAGAAGTCGCTCGTGAAGAAGCTTGGTCAGTAAAATGAGTAAGCAAAAAATAAATTATATTTTCATGATGCTTTATCAGTTTTTCATGGTCATCACACCATTGCTGACAACACCTTATGTAGTTCGAGTTTTGGGACCAGAAAAAATTGGGGAAGATGCTTATGCGAATTCTTTTGTACAAATGTTTTTAGTGTTTGTCATGCTGGGAATAGCAAGCTACGGCAAGAAGGTCATTGCTTCTGTGGACAGTCAATTTCAAGCGGAATCGAATCGTAATGATACTAAGGCACATAAAAAAGCGCTTAAAAGTGAATTTGGTGGTGTTTTTGGAATCCAGTTTATTGCGATGGTGACGATGCTATTGCTGTATTTATTGCTCGTTACGCTTTTTTTCGAGGGTAGTAGTGTGTTTTATACGTATGGATTTATGATTATCGCCTATGGATTCGACATCTCCTGGTATTTTATTGCACGAGGTGAGCTGAGGAAAATAATGGTGCGTACGATTTTAATCCGAATGGTGACAATATCTAGTATTTTCCTGTTCGTGAAATCAGAGGAAGACCTTTGGCTCTATGTATTTATGAATTGTTTTTTATTATTGCTAGGGCAAGTCTATATTTGGTTCTTTCTCATTCGTGAATTAGGCGGGTTTAGTGTACAAAAAGCAAGCTTGAAAAAACATCTGAGACCTATTTTGATATTGGCGGTGATTCCGGTTTCGACCATGGTTTATATATCTGTGAATCGTGTTGTGCTCGGGGCAGTGCAAGGGGAGGTGGAGGTCGGATATTATAATCAGGCGTATAAGTTATATACGATTGGTTTGTTGTTTGTCCAAGCCTTGTCTGCTGTTTTAATGCCTCGACTCGTCCACTATTATGAGGTCGGCGATAGGGAGCAGTTTCGTAGTATGCTTACGTTTTTCTTTCGCTATATTTGCGCCTCGGTGTTACCAGTATGTTTGGGCGTTGTAGCTGTTTCTGATGCGCTTATCCATGTTTTCTTAGGTATTGATTTTATGCCGGTGGTGCCAGTTATTATTGTGCTGATCCTGTCGTTATTTTTAGCCGCGATGAGTGATTTATTTGGAACGCAGATTATGGTGATTCGCGGTCAAAATAAAGCGTACGCTTATTCGGGAATCATCGGTTCCGCGATGAGTTTTGGTTTTAATTTGTACATTGTGACTGTACTAGCCAGCGAAGGAACCGCATTATCCTTTTTAGTAGGGAATTTAGTTATTGTTAGCATCCAAATATATTTTATAAGAGATTTACTCCATGTGAAGCAGATGATCCTTATCATGATGCCATATGTAACCTATAGTTTTATCATGATGGCATGTATTTTTGCCGTACCGTATGTATACTCTGGGCCAGCGTTTTACACGTTAGTGATCCAGTGTTTCGTAGGTATAGGGAGCTATATAGCGCTCCTGCTCATGAGAAATGATGAGATTTTATATTATATTATCCGTAGTTTTCGAAAAAAACCGTCAAAAGATAAAAGGATGGAAGAGACGTGAAGGCTAATTTATCGAAGGAAGTAAAATTACAATTTCTTGATGACTATTTTGTATCAACCACAGAAGCGATTAATATACTACAAATATCGAAGCAAAGTTTTTACTCGCTTGTTAATCGCAATAAAATTCAACGCATAAACAAGTCAGGTGTAGTGCTTTATTTTAGAGATGAAATCATCGAACGATCAAATTCTCAAAAGGATCTGAGGTATAAGTACCGTCCTTTTGATTACAGAAAATAATGAAAGAGGTAACTAATCATGTCAACGGTTTTAATAACAGGGGGGCTAGGCTTTATCGGCTCCCATTTAGCCCACAGAATAGCTGCAGAAAGTAAAGTTGTTATTGTGGACAATCTATCTACAGGGAGGAGAGAGAATGTTCAGCCACATAGCGATATTACGGTTTACGAAGGCGATATCACGGATAACGAAATGTTAACCTACCTCTTTACAACATATGAATTTGATTATATTTATCATTTAGCAGCTATTGCGAGTGTTGCAGAGTCAGTTGAAAGGCCGCATGAAACATTAGAAACGAACTTTAAGGCAACGGTCTCCTTGCTAGAACATGCTAGAAATCAAAAGCACCCAGTGAAAAGATTTGTATTTGCGTCTTCGGCAGCGGTGTTTGGAGATGAAAAAACATTGCCGAAAACGGAATTTTCACCAGTGAAGCCCTTGACACCTTACGCGATTGATAAATTAGCATCTGAGCAATACGTGTTGGCATACAATGCGTTGTATGGTTTAAATACGAGTGCCGTTCGTTTTTTCAATGTATACGGTATGCGGCAAAACCCAGAGTCGCCGTATTCAGGTGTCATTTCGATTTTGACAAAAGCATTTTCAACAGAGGAGCAGGGAAGATTTACTGTGTACGGGAATGGCAATCAGACACGCGACTTTGTTTTTATTAAAGATGTCATTGATGCTTTAGTATTGATCGCTCATCATGAAAAGTCGAAAGGCGAGGTTTATAACATTGGAACAGGGCAGGAAACCTCATTAAACGAGTTAATTGATCAATATCAAGATATTACTGGCAATACGATAGAAACAATGTACGAAGAGGCGAGGCAGGGTGATATTCATGCATCTGTGGCAGGAATTGAGAAATTAAGGCAGCTTGGATTCGAGCCAAGGTATAACGTTTATGAAGGATTAACAGCATACTGGAAAAATTATTGAGAATAACGGCTTATTTTTAGGATATGCGAGGTGGGTTAATTGGAAAAATTAGTTCAGTTTTTAACGGAAGATCACTATCTGAAAAGTATGTACACAAAAATGGAGCATTGGAAGCAAGGGGAAGTAGTATATTGTAATGCGAAGGATAAAGAGGTTATTGGTTGCATCATGAAAGGACAAGCGATTATGCGGTTTTGTCATGAGAATGGGGATCATAGGTTGGCATTTTTAGATCAGTACGATTTAGTGGGTGTTGAGAACTTGATAGAATGGCCAGATCCTATAAAGGCCAATGTATACGAGATCATCGCGTTAACAGATATCATGTTATTCACGGCGAGGAAAGACTATTATTTAGATCACATGTACGCCAATCCAAAATATTTTCATTGCGTATTGTCTCAACTTGCTAGGAAAAGTATCGTTGTCCAATCGGAATAAATGGCTTCAACCCATCATTTTACAGTCAATAAATGCGTAACTATCTGCATTAATTGATAGGATTGTGATTTGAATATAGTATAGACTTTTATATGTCATCAGTTTTGACAAGTCAGGAAAACAAATTGAAGAATTTTACATCAAAACAATTTGCTGTGGGCGTCTGAGCTCTCGCGAAGGATTTGATTAAAATAATAATTACACATCAAAAGGAGAAAATAATGAATCAAAGTAAGCGCGTATTTTTGAAGAAAGCTGCTGCTATGAGTGCAGTAGTAATGATGACTTTACCGACAGTTGCAAATGCAGAAGAGGTGGCAACAGGTTCGGAGCGGAAAGTTCAAGAAGCACAGGTTATTGAACCGAGCAAAAAACAAGAGGGCAATAAGCAAGTGAATGGAAAGCAAGCTGCAACGCCGTATATCAGTGGTGGAACAGGATTTTCTAATAAATTCGAGGCTTTGCAAGATGAGAATGGTATTGTGAATGTGAAAACAGCATCGAAGGCATTGATTGCGATGGGTCTGGGTGTTCAAACGAGAACAACGATTAAAATTGACCCAGAGATTGCACTACCATTTTTCTCAACACCTAACTGGAAAGACTACATTTCGGGGACTGTTGATCGAGTGGGAATATTAGGAAATGACCAAATCACAATGAAGAAACTACTTGAAAAGGATACAGGTTTATTCCCTGGTTATGATGAAGCGTATTACGACGAGAAAAAGCAAGAATTCATCATTTTGACACCAACATATGCAATATCAGTGACCCAATATCAAAATGTAAATATGTATATCGATCTAGGAAAATGGAGTAAGGAAACAGGTCGTCTAGTAGAAAATAAGCAAAACTACAAGTTTAACATGGTCAGCAGACCGAACGACTTAGCGATAAACTGGTCATGGGGCGATGCAAGCTCGATATTACTAGGAATTCCAGAAGACAGCTGGGCAGAAAACAAAGTCGACCCAACGACACTAGAAACATCAGACAACCACAAATTCAAAGGTAAAACCGTGCAAAATATGGATAACCGTCATGACGCCGATTTCTCTATTGCACTAACTGTGAATGGCGTGGATTACAAAAACGATGTACAACTGAAAGAAGACGGAAGCTGGGAATATGATTTCGGAAGCTACCTAAAAGATGGTGATGTTGTCGGTGCTACTGTTATCGCTACGGAAAAAGAAGCACACGAGAATGCACTCATGGATATTAATAAATCAAAAGAAACGAAGTTCACAGTCGGTGAAGATAGTACACCTTGGCAAGATTGGACTGTCGTAGAGCCAACAATTTCTGATGCTTATGACGGTGAAACAATGATTACAGGTATTATTCCTGAGCAGAACTACCAAAATGGACGCACATATAGCCTAGCAGTTAAAGTAAATGGCAAAGAAGTTTACACACAAGATGATGTCGAAAAAGGCGTTTACAATGCCCCGATTTTCGGAGCCAACCTAACAAAAGGCGACAAAGTAGAGGCATATATCATTGGTCACGAGGCAAATGAGGAAGATAAATCAAGTCAACAAGCGGCAACTATTGTAAAAGAAAACAAAGACGAGCAAGCCGATTGGAACAAATGGGAAGTCAAACCAGCCATCCTAAACGATGTGACACACGGAGACCGCGAAATCTCAGGACTTGTACCAGCCCAAAATAAATTTAACGGTAGAAACTATGAAGTAAACGTAACAGTAAATGGCCAAGAAGTCGGTAAAAAAGCCTTCTCCTTTGACGGCGGCGAATACCGTATCGTTTTAGACAAGGACCTAGTGTTTGGCGATGAAGTAAAAGCAACTGTCATCGGTCATGAGGACAAAGAAGAAGATAAATCAAGCGAAGAAACAGCTAAAATCGTATCCGACAAAACAGGTTGGGAAGATTGGAAAGTAGAAAACCCAACTATCTCTACGTTAACAGAAGGCGAGCTAAAAGTAACTGGCCAAGTACCAGCACAAGATGAAGAATTCGGACGTAACTACACAATAGACCTGTACATCAATGACCAAAAAGTAGCTACAAACGAAGCAAAAGCAAAGAGCGACTACGAGTTTACACTAAAAACACCACTTGAAAAAACAGACAAAGTAGCTGTTGAAATCACAGGACACCAAAAGAATTACGAAGACAAAACAAGCGAGCGTATCACAGCAAATGTAGAAGCAGTCGTGACAGAACTAACAGGGAATGACTATAATTTTGACGCCCATGACGAATATGTTACCGGCACACATTCTCGCGACATCAAAAAAATCAAAGTCTTTGTCAACGATCATGACTACCAAACGATAGATGCTAACAACGATGGTGAAGGCAAGTATAAAATCTACGCACGTCAATACATCAAGAACTTCACCGACAAAATCGTTGTGAAAGGTCTAGATACTGATGGAAAAGTCATCAAAGAAACACCTGTCAATAACGTAAAAACACCAACAAGCTTAGAAGCAAATGCATTCACAATCAATCAAGATGAATTGATTTCAGGAACAGTAAGTGATGACGTGAAGAAAATCAAACTTCAAGTGAACGGCAAAACTGTGAACCAAGTAGCACCGAAAGACGGCAAATATGAAATTTACACAAATAGTTACGTGCAATCAGTAGAGGACGACGTGAAAATTATCGCATTCAATGACGAAGACGTAGTATTAAAAGAAGTTTCCGTTACACTAGATGACGCCTCAAAAAACTCAGAACTAACATACAACCCTTACAAATTAGGTGATGATTTACTAACAGGAACAGTATCAGAGGACATTGAAAAAGTTAAATTAGTAGTAGATGGCGAATTACTAAATAATGTTATGGTAAAAGACGGCGAATTTTCTATGTATGCATTAGGTTTTGTAAATGCCAACAGCAAAAAAGTCGAATTAGTCGGCTACTCTAAAGCTGGATTTGAACTAAAACGCATAACAGTAGAAGTACAATAAGACGAATGACAAATAATCCACCTAGACAAGCGCTGGGTGGATTGCTTTTAGAAAGGAATTTTTAATGATGAAAAAAATGATAGTAACACTGTCTCTACTCGCGACAACATTAGGTTTAGCAGGTTGTGGCTCGGCAGAAGAAAAAGCGAGTCAGGATAAAGCGGAGAACAAAGCAACTGATCAAGCACAAAAATCAGTAGAAAACACGAAAACAACAAAGTCCGAACTAAACGAAGAAAAAATCATGCAAGATATCGCTATCACTCCCCAAACCTTCGAAGCGATCCAAGATGACAGCATTAACACAGACACCAAGCAACTTGTCAAAGTAACAGTGAGCGCGAAAAACAACAGTAAAGAAGAAACAGGGATCAGCTCCGCACCATTTTTCCTAAAAAGTAAAGGCGGAAAAGAGCTCCAATTTTACGGTGAAATGAACGAATTTGGCACGATGATCGCACCAGGAAAGACAGTAAAAGGTGAGATTTACTATATTGCAGATAAAAAAGCAGCAACGTACGAGCTCATCTACAATCCGAGTGCAGTAACGAACCAAAAGGACACAAAACAACGGAAGCTGACTTGGAATTTAGGCAAAATCACAGAGTAGAAGTTGAAACACCACCCAAACAAATCGACGGCAAGCGTTGTTGGGGCTGTTCGAATGAAATGAGTTACAGCCCCAATATGCATGAGAGCGAAGCGAGCATGTAATCCATCCCGGCTGTTCGAAAAAAAGAGTTACAGCCCCAATATGCATGAGAGCAGAGCGACCATGTAATCCATAAAAGACTATACGAAAAAAGAATGATATTAATTCAGGAATAGACGTTTCTTCAAATGTGTCCAAGTAGAGGTACATAAATAGATTATTACTCACTCAAATATAATTTTGGATGGGTAATCTTTTAAACAAGATAGAGACGGTGGGCACGAACGATAGAAAGTGAGATTGCTAGTTATGATAAAAGGTAGTATCAGTTATGTTATCCCGATGTTTAATGCAGAAAAACATATTAAGCGGTGTATCGATTCGATACTTAGCTCAGATAAAAACGCGAATATAATAATCGTTGACGATGGCTCTACAGATAATGCAGATGATGTATTAGCCGAATATATAGCGCAATCGAATATTAGAATATTTAAGAAGGAAAATGGAGGACCTGCGTTAGCCAGAAATTATGGACTCCAGTTTGTCCTAACCGAATTTGTGTCCTTTATAGATGCAGATGATTATTTATTGCCAAATTACGATCCAAATAAACTAATAATGCAGTTGAAGAACACAGATTGGTTAATATTTGGCTATGAGAGTAAGTATAGTCTTGGAAAAAAAGTGAATAGCAATTTTACGAAATTAAATCATACGCAAGTTCTAGATATACGAACGTTTTTAGAGCAAATTTATGTATGGATGAATCCTAAAAATAATTTTTTTAATGCACCTTGGAATAAAATATATAAAATGAGTATCATCAAAAAGCATAAACTACAGTTTGATAAGTCATATAAGTATACCGAGGACTTATATTTTAATATTTGTTATCTTAGGCACGTGAATACAGTTACGATTATTCCGGATGTTCTATATGGTTATTGCTTAGAGAATACTATGTCCGAATCAAGAAGCGGAGATGCCTCGTGGTGGCACAATTTGAATAAGGCACATCATTATTTGGAGCAGCTAATAGTAGAGAAGAGCGATAAACAGCTAGCATCACTAAAAGAATATAGAATGTTTCACGAAAATATAGCGATTCAATATTTAAATCTTTTATTGTTCTCCACACCAAGAGATAGGATAAAAGAGGTTATTAAAAAGAAACCAGCATGTCTCCCTATTCGAAATCCTCAAAATAAGCATATCCTATACACATTAAGTGCATGTGCGATAAAAGCATTGCCACTGTCACTCTCCAGCGAGTCCATTTATTCATTGAGCAAAATAGTTAAACGAAAAGTTAAGTTATCTAAAGGAGACCCATCAAAAGCAGGAAGTGCGGATGTCACCTCGTCAAAAGGAGTCAGTAGCTACTGTTAAGGATAAGCAGGATTAAGTATAAGGACTGGCTATTCTAATTCATTGGATCACCTAGGAGACTCTGAAATGAAGGAGGTGTTTGTATGAATTGAAATAATTGGAAACACATCTAATATTAAATTATATGGGGGAAAATATGAAAAGAAACATTTTTAAACGTACACTTATTTCAGCAATTGCAGTCTCATTACTGACGACTAATTTAGCTCCGACAACAACTGCCTTTGCAAAAGAGCCTACAAAAAGCGCAACTAGTACTGCAGTTGAACAGCAATTAGAGACCTATTTTAATAAAGCGGGTATTGACATCGATGGTTCAGATTTCAATAAGAGCATGACTTCTGAACAAGTCGCTAAATTTACAAAGTTTGCACAATCTGAGGCAAAAAAATATCCAAAAGATAATGCTACTAAAGAAACACGAGCGGATGGTTTTGATAAATCGATTACGAGACTTACAGTAAAAATGAAAGACACAGATAAAGGAACTTTTATAACATCTTTCACGCCTTTTAATAACTCAAAGGACCCGTATGTGGGAAACGCAGTTGGATATGCTAAATTACCACTAGAAGGTATTATTCCATGGGGCTTAGATGTTGGTGGCGAAAAAGCGATAAAAGATTATCGCAAAGGGAATTATGGCGCTAGAATTTTAGTGAAATTTCCTGAAGGTGTCAATGCAAAAGAGGGATTTAAGATTGTTGATTGGGACAAATCTATCCTTGATACAAACCTATACGTAAAAGTGATTGGTATTCCGACACCAGTAGAACTAAAATTCCCATTAAAATTCGATCGCTCTAGTGTTCGTTTTGGTGAAAATACGAATGAGTTAAGTATGGTAATCAGAGGAATGGACAAAAGCAAAGTAAGTGAATCGGAGTGGGAATCTTATCCACAGTTTATAAACGAGGGTGCCATTCGCTTAGCTGCTACAACCAATATTGGGAAGCTATCGGGTACTGCGGAAGGTAATATGTACCTTAATGTAAGCGAGTATCCAGGAAATACAGATGATACTTCTAAAGATAAGGTTCTAACCAAGGGCAAACTTCCACCTTCTAAATCTAGAAAAATCGAAGTTCAACTGTTTGTTATTGATAGAGGCGGACTTGTTGCCGGTGGTTCAGGCGCAGGTAATATCTCGGAAGCACAAGTTATTCCAGGGAAAGAGTACATTAACAAATCAGAAAACAACCAGATCCCAACTTGGCGTGAATACATCTCTCTATGGGATAACAAAGATAAATTTAATACCGTGTTATCGGCAAACCAAGAAGTTACAGGTGAAAGCTATGAACTTCCGGGGAAAAATATTTTTGACAGAACTTTAAATGTCAATCTATTTAAAGACGGCGATTATAACCAGTTTGAAGCTAATCGATTTGATCGAATTGTGGATTATTATTCACATGAAAATGTTATAGGTGGAGGAGTAAACGATATTTCTTCTGTTTCGCTTTCACACACACCGCAAACAATTCCATATAACAAAGAAACAGAGGTAAAATATACGGGTTCTGTTACTACTATTGACGGTACTAAAACCAACTTAAGTAGTGCTGTTATGCGCACGACTGTCAATACGGAAACGCCTACTTTGAGTTTCACGGGTAGTCAACCTGATAGAATACAGACAGGTCAATCCCTAGATCTAGCAGGTAATTTTAACGGTAAAACATCAGATGCTTTTGTCATTCACTATAAAGCGGATAACCGAGATTGGGCGCAACTAGACAAATATAGTGCTATCCCAGGTGACGATGTAGCGTGGAATGCCACTATTGCTGGACTATCGAAAGGAAAACACCAAATTCAAGTGAAGGCAGTCGATTCATTTGGTAAAGACTCCAACATTTTAACACATCAAGTAACCGTTGCAGACGAGATTGACGCTAGCCTAACAGCAGACGATTACAAAATCGCACCAGGTACTCAATATGTTACAGGAACACATTCTAAAAACGTGGATAAAGTAAAGTTATTCGTTAATGGTACTGATCGTATGACAGCGGCTGGGAACAATAACGGCGAAGGACGATACAAAATCTACGCGTATGATTTTATCAAGAATGCATCCGATAACGTTGTAGTAAAAGCCTTAGATAAGAACGGTAAAGTCATCAAAGAAACAAAAGTAAATGTCGAAAAAGAAGCAGGTGTAGAAACATACCTAACAGCAAATAACTACAAAATCGCACCAAACAGCCAATATGTAAGTGGAACACATTCAACCGACGTAGACAAAATCAAACTATTTGTTAACGGTGTAGATCGTATGACAGCAGGCGCTAACAACAATGGCGCGCAAGGACAATACCGTATTTATGCTTACGATTACATCAAGAGTGCATCAGACAATGTCGTGGTAAAAGCACTGAATAAAAACGGCCAAGTAATTAAAGAAACGAAAGTTAATATTACGCAAGATACAGGCTCTATTACAGCAAATCCATTCAGAATTAGCACGGATGAGCTGATTAATGGAACATTCACTGGCAATATCGCAGTGGTTAAACTCTATGTTGACGGCGTTGCTAGAAATCAAGTGAGACCAACTGGTTCAAACTACTCTCTGTATGCAGCTGGTTATGTCACTTCTGCAAGCCAAAATGTAGTCGTTACAGGCTTTGATGCAAATGGTATTCAAGTAGCAACTCAAAAAGTTAGCGTATCTAACTAAGCATACGTATCTATCAAATCAACAAAAAGGAGTCAAAAATCTATGTCAGATTTTTGACTCCTTTTCTTATTGTATCTTAGTCACGACCATCTTCCACAATCGAAAGCTCATTATCAACATCAAAGAAATGCGATTTAGACATTTCAAATGCGTATTTGATTTTCTCGAATGGTTCGTGATTCGAGCGTGAGTCTACGCGGGCTACGAATTCATGTGTCCCAACTTTCGAATGAAGCATAAATTCTGCACCAGTTAGCTCAGCAACGATAATTTCAGCATCAAAAGTAGAACCTGGGCTTGCCTCAATAACAAGCGGCTCATCGTGAATATCTTCCGGACGAATACCGAATACGATATCTTTTCCGTCATAGCCTTTATCTTTCAAAACTTTCAATTTTCCTTCTGGAACTTCAATTGTGAAATCATCACCGACAAATTGCGTACCGCTAAGTTTCCCTTTAAAGAAGTTCATCGCTGGGCTTCCGATGAAACCGGCAACGAACATATTTACTGGGTGGTCATATACTTGTTTCGGAGAACCGACTTGTTGGATGACGCCGTCTTTCATAATAACGATACGCGTCGCCATTGTCATCGCTTCGGTTTGGTCATGGGTTACGTAGATCATCGTTGTGTTTAATTGTAAATGTAGTTTCGTGATTTCCGCACGCATTTGCACACGTAGTTTCGCATCCAGATTCGACAAAGGTTCATCCATCAAGAAGACTTTCGCGTCACGAACGATGGCGCGGCCTAAAGCTACACGTTGGCGTTGTCCACCAGATAGCGCGCTTGGTTTACGTTTTAAGTACTCCGTCAAACCTAAGATATTTGCGGCGTGCTCCACGCGTTTCTTGATCTCATCTTTCGGCATTTTACGAAGCTTAAGACCGAATGCCATGTTGTCGTATACTGTCATATGTGGATACAGCGCGTAGTTTTGGAAAACCATGGCGATATCGCGGTCTTTCGGTGCGACGTTATTCATGACTTTGCCGTCAATGCTTAGCTCGCCTTTTGAAATTTCTTCAAGTCCAGCGATCATGCGTAGTGTTGTTGACTTACCGCAACCAGAAGGTCCAACGAAGACGATGAACTCCTTATCCGCGATCTCCAAGTTGAAATCCTCTACTGCGGTTACTTTGTTATCATATATTTTATAAATGTGCTCGAGTGATAGTTGTGCCATTGCTTTCCATTCCCCCATTAATAAGATTTGACTCTATTGTATATGAAAACGCTTTACAAAAACTATGTCAGATTGCACAAAGAATGAAAAGAGGCGTTGGGCAGGTTGCATAAAATGGCTACTGTCTAAGCAGACGCTTCAGTTCCGCATATTGCCAAACACGTTCTGAAGGAAGCGCTTTGGCGGCGTATTCAGCAGCATGGACGGCGTGAGTTGCGACATGTGCCGTTGCTGCGGCATGCCCTGTGGCGCGGGCAATATGGCAAGCGACGAGGTCATCGGTGGCATTACGAGCCGCTGCGTGTGCCGCAAAAGCCGCATCGCGCGCAGCACCAACATTTATGTCACCGCGAATCCAGGCACGACTTGCTTCGATGGCTTGTCTTGGCCTCTTGTCGCTAGGGTACTTCTCTTCAAAAATAGATAATACATGCTCGGCGCAGTTCGCAGCCCAGATAGCTAAGGTACGGTGGTCGGCGGTTTCGGCAAGAGTAGCGATTTGTTGTTTGATAGTGTTATCCATATTGCACCTCCGTATTGTGATACCTACCATGGTAAAGGATGTCATGAAGCAAAGCAAGGATAAGGAACACAAAAATGCTATGTCCCATGTGGTGCTTCATCCATAGAATCCTAGTAAGTTTTTTTACATAGCATCCCGAAATTAATATTCCTCTAAAATACCAATACAGGCGAAAATATGCTCCTAAGACCCAATATTACCCAATATACAGCTAGTCTGTAATTTAACCGATTATACATAAACGATGGATATCCAAGCAATTCACTAATCAAAAAATCGCTAAAATATTGTTCTAAAGCAACAAACCTATCTAAAACGATTTTCTACAGCAATGATCCGTCTAGAAATCATTTTTTCAAATAGGTATATACTAGGTTTATTCCAAGAGGAACGAAATAGCAAAAAAGAAGGTGATGTCATGAAAAAGAAAATAGTCGCATTTGCAGTTATACTTTCTATGTTTGTCAGTCCAACTAGCCTCTATGTTCATGCTTCAGAAGGGACACCACAAGCGGGAGGTCACTTATTAGGTAGTAGTACTACAGATGCCGTGACAATGGTGAATAATTTATTTGTCGATAGTGATCCAACGAAGGGCATTAAAGCAACGACAAACCAAGCTGCTATCGATGCCGCACAATTAGAAGTAGACGCGGTAAGCGATGAAACAGAGAGAGCCGCGCTACAAAAAAACCTACAAAGAGCTAAAGACTTACTAGAACTAGAAAACGGGAAAGCTGGCTTTTACGGATTCACTCTATGGCCAGACGCCGCTGGATGGAGCGCGACAATAGACGTGAGTCAAAGAGCAAAATCATATACTGTCTATATTAATGGATACTACGCAGGTGAGTATAGCAATGGTCGCGGTTATTATTTAGGTGTGAATGGGGGGGCAGAAGTCATTACTCTAAGTCAAGGAACGGCGTTGAAAGATGGCGATGTACTCAGCGTGAGATACAACATGAATGGAAAAGGTTACGAAATAGACCGTCTAATCATTACAGACAAATATGATACTGCAAAAGCTGCTACCGATGCCTTATTTCTTGATAACACCTCAACAAACGAAATCAAACCAACTACTAACCAACCAGCGATTGATGCAGCACAAGCCAAGGTTGACAAGGTAACAAACCCAACAAAAAACGCAGAACTTAATGCAGAAATCGCAAAAGCAAAAGCACAATTAGACATGTTAAACGGTGATAAAGAAGCACCAACGGCAGATACTGTTACACAAACACTGGATAAAGGTGCCGCCATTCCCGAAGCAAGCACATTCCTAACAAACATCCATGATAACGCAGATGGAATTTTACCAAATAATATTGCTATCAGCTATGTCACACCACCAACTACATCGAGTATCGGTGTAAGGACAGTGCAAATTGCTATCAAAGACAGAGCTGGTAATACGGCAATCAAAGACGTAACCTACATTGTCAAAGATGATACAGTAGCAATCGATGGCGACTATGTGATTCACAGCGCCGATGCGCAACTCCAAACGAGTGATTTAGAAGGAAAAAATGCAGAACAAATCACCGAACTTCTTCGTCAAAAAACAGATGTCCTAGGCTGGAATAGCGCGACAGGACAGAATATCACGAGCCAAATCACCTTAGAATCTCCAGTGCCACAAACGAAAGGCACTTATGAACTCGTCTACAAACTGGGAACAGCTACGATGACCTCTCATGTTGTGATTACAGATAACACGACTTTTACTTTCACGGAAACACCAGCTGAATTAGGTTTTGAAAGCACAGAAATTACGTCGAGTGAAACAACGATAGCTCGTGCTGATACAGACTGGAATATTGGTGTGAAAGATCTCAGAAATAACGGAACAGCTTGGTCGGTAACGGCGACAGTAAACGGTCCTTTTCAAACAGCAGAGGCCGATGCTAAGAAATTACCAGATGCGCTCACATTCACACAAGCAGGAACAGAGACGAGAATAAAAGATAACCAAGCGTTTACGATTTATAACGGCCAATCTGATGCACAAACAGAAAAAAATATTTCTTGGGCAAAAGATCAAGGTATTCGTATGAAAATCAATCCAACAGGTGTGAAAGCGGATGCCGAGTACCAAACAAGCGTCACGTGGACACTAAACGATACGCCATGAGCTTTTAAAATAACCTTAAAGGATGTGATGCTAAGAGAATCTGAGGATATTTCTTAACATGACAAAACAATCAAGCAAGACCAAGTGATCTCGGGATAGCATCATCAAATCCTGGCACTTCAAAGGAGAACTTTAACATGACATTCAAAAAATTCGCGGTAGTCGGTTTAGTAACAGTTTCAGCTGTAGCAGCAACTTTAGGTTTTGGAAATCACGCATCAGCAGCAGAAGTCGGTTCGCTAACTACAGATAGCAAAGTGAAATTCACGAAACAAGCCGAAGATACAGTTATTCCGCCAGTAAACCCAATCGATCCAGATCAACCACTTGATCCAGATGCAGAAGTAACACCAGGTACAGGCGGACCACTTAGCATTGGTTACGTATCAGAATTCGACTTTGGAACACAAGAAATTTCTGGTGAAACAAAAACATACAACGCGAAATTAGATAAAGTAAAAGTTGGCGGCGAATACGTAGAAGTACCAAATAACGTACAAGTATCCGATAACCGTGGTAATAACGCAGGTTGGAGCTTAACGGTCGCACAAAATGGTCAATTAAAAGACGGTTCAGCACGTAATCTAGAAGGTGCAGAAATCGCGATTACAAAAGGTACAGCAGTAACGAAAACAGGTACTGGCGTAACAGCACCAACCGTGAACCAACAAATTAAATTGAATCCAAATGGTACAGCAGCAACGGTAATGAACGCGACTGCTAACCAAGGTATGGGTCAATGGGTTGATAAATTTGGAGCAGACAACACAGCTGCTGCAGACGCAGTAACTCTAACAGTTCCAGGTAAATCAGCGAAATATGCCGATTCAGACTATGCAACAACACTAACTTGGACACTATCTGATACACCACAATAATTTAAAAAGTAGGAAATGCGTATCAAAAATCTAGTTTTAGATTTTTGGTACGCATTTTTCTATGTTAGGCGCACGGAAACGAAGGCTAATCTGAACAATCTGCGTATACATACATCTCGTGGTATACTAAATAACAAATGTATCAGTTAAAGGAGAATCGAGATGGCAGACGTAATCATAGTTGGAGATGGCGGTCATAGTAAAGTTGTTCGGGAATGTTTGGAGCAGCAAGGTATCGATACTATCATCGGTACTTTAGACAATAAATACACAAGTTACGAAAAAAATGGGGCACAATTCCAAGCTCCATTTGACGATTTTGAGCGGTATAAAAAGGATGCAACATTATGGTTCATCGCTATTGGAGATAATAAAGCACGTGCGGAGATTGCCGCCAAATTAGGCGATGTGGCATATGCAACGATTATACATCCGACAGCAATTGTTTCAAAAACTGCTACCATTGAGCCGGGGAGCGTCATCATGCCATTAGCAGTTATCCAACCAGATAGCGTTATTGGTGCGCATACTATCATTAATACAGGCGCGATTATCGAACACGACGTCATCATTTCAGAAGCGGCTCACGTCTCTCCAAGAGCCACTGTAACAGGTGGAGTTAAAATTGGTAGGGGTGTCCACGTGGGTGCTGCAGCGGTTGTGAATCCGGGTTTGGATTTAGGCGCATATTCTGTTATTGGTTCGGGCGCAGTTGTTGTTGGCGATACAGAGGCAGGAATGACGTATGTAGGAGTACCAGCTCGGAAGTTGGATAGGTGATTGTACATGCGGAAACGCTTCGATTTTTGACGTAGCATCGTTTTCAGATCTAGCTTTTGTTGTGGCTCTTACAAAGCCTACTTTGCTGCGTTAGAGCCTCCATATGCATGAGAACGTAGTGAGCATGTAATCCATGTGTTGCATCGTGTCCTGCGCCTTCGGATCCAGCTTCAACGGCCAACTCCTCGAAAACTTCACGCCCTTCATAAAAATCAAAAGAGGATTTTTACTGCGGCCGCTCCAGTTTTTTTCGGAGCTGAACTGGCCGTTTCAGCTTTTTGCTCTTGACTTTAATGTAAGCGTTCTATATACTGTAGTTAGTTGCTAGAGAATTGAGATAAGCGACTCCTTATTTGTAGGAGTGCGCTTTTTTTGTGCTCTAAATACAGAAAAATTTACCATTTTGGTGAAGAAGCAGATTGAAAGGGGTTATTTTAACATGGTTTTATCGACAGTTTTATCACGTGAGGAAGTTGTGTCGGCAATGGAGAAGTTGGTTGGGGTAGTGAATGTCGTGACGGAAGAACAGGAATTGAAACATAGTAGTATTGATCGTTATCGTAAGTATGAGGATATTTCGGGGGTATTTACGCAACCGATTCCGGCGGCAATTGTGAAGGCGCGAAATACGGATGATATCGCGAATGTACTGAAGTTTTGTAACGATAATGGTGTCAATTGTATTCCACGGACGGGGAATTCGGCGCTTGAGAGTATGCTGGAATCGCGGAAGCTAAATCATATCGTGTTAGACGGCTCGGGGCTGGATAAGGTGATAGAGATTGATGAATATAATATGCAAGTGACATGCCAAGCGGGTGTCGTGCTGGAGGATATCGAGAATCAGCTACGTGCGAAAGGGTTGACGACGGGACATTCGCCACAGTCTAAACCACTTGCGCAAATGGGTGGCTTGGTCGCAACGCGCAGTACGGGACAGTTTTCGACGCTGTACGGCGGGATCGAGGACATGATCGTAGGACTTGAAGCCGTTTTTCCAAATGGAGAAGTGACACGGATTAAAAATGTACCGAGACGTGCGGCAGGGCCTGATATTCGTCACGTTGTTGTCGGGAACGAAGGCGCGCTTTGTTACATCACGGAAGTCACGGTGAAAATTTTCAAATACCAGCCGGAGAATCATCGTTTTTACGGCTACACGCTAGATGATATGCAAGTTGGCTTTGAAATTTTGCGTGAGGTAATGGTGGCGGGATACAAGCCGTCGATTGCGAGACTCTATGATGTGGCAGACGCGGCGGGACATTTTTCACATTTCCAAAAGGACAAATGCGTGCTGATTTTTATGGCAGAAGGTCCTGCGGGGATTACTGCGGCGACGGGTGCTGGGATTGAGGAGATCGTTGCCAAATATGGACAATGTGAGCAGGTCAAGAGTCAGCTGATTTCAGACTGGTTTGATAACTTGAATTGGTTCCCAGAGCAGGTGGCAGAGGAACGCGAGGAGATTGTCGCTACGAAAAACATGGGATTCACGACTGAAATCGCGGCGAACTGGGGCCAAATTAATGCGATTTATGAGTCAGCATGTGCGCGTGTCAAAGCGGAAATACCTGATGTGACATGGGTTGGCGGACATTCTTCACATAGTTATATGAACGGGACGAACCTGTATTTCGTCTATTATTATGATCTTGTGGACTGTAAACCAGAAGAAGAGATTAATAAATATCACAACCCGATTAACCAGATTATCGTGGAGGAATCGTTGAAGCATGGCGGTACGATGGTGCATCATCATGGGGTTGGGAAAGCGCGCGCGCCGTGGATCAAGGACGAGTATGGTTCTTCCTTCTATATTCTGAAGACGCTAAAACAAGCGTTTGATCCGAATAATGTGATGAATGCTGGAAATATTATTCCGCTTGAGTTCATGGACTAGTAAAGGTAAGATGGTGTATCAATCTCTTGTCATAAGGGGTTGATACATTAGTGAAAGTAGGGGATTTATAGTGAGAGAGAACATGCTAGATTTATTGGCGGATAACCCGATTATCGCCGCAATTAAGGATGAGACAGGGCTTGAAAAAGTGGTGCAATCCAACTGTCATCTTGTGTTTATTTTATACGGAAACATTTGTAATATTAGTCAAATTGTAGAGCGTGTGAAGGCGGCTGGAAAAATTGCTTTCGTGGATATCGATTTGGTAGAAGGTACATCCAATCGCGAAATTGTCGTTGATTTCATGCGTAAAAATACGGAAACAGATGGCATCATTAGTTCGAAACCAGCGATTGTTCGCGCGGCTAAAATGAAAGGTTTTTACACGATTCATCGCTTTTTCTTGATTGATTCGATGTCATATCATAATTTACCAAAACAAGTAGCGGCATCAAAAACGGATTGTGTAGAAATTTTGCCTGGATGTATGCCAAAAGTGCTCGGTTGGGTGCAGGAGGCGATCAGTCAGCCGGTGATTGCGAGTGGTCTGGTGTGTGATAAAGAGGATGTTTTGACAGCGCTAAAAGCAGGAGCTGTCGCGATTTCTTCGACGAGTCCGGATGTGTGGGACAATATTTAAATTTTAAAAAATGCGGATCAGAAAAAATCATTTTAACCAAATAATGTAAGCGGTTTCTATGGAACTAAGGGGGGCAAACTATGAAGAAAGCAAAATATAGTCGTTGGTTTATCATTGCCATCATTGGTATGACAGGCGGTATGAGCTTTGAGCTGCCATATTTGAAATATAATTATCAGGTGCCGATGGAGTCGCTGATGGGGCTGAGTGCGACACAGGTTGGATTTATTATGAGTGTTTATGGAACCGCGGCGATGGTACTTTATGCACCAAGTGGGGTTATCGCGGATAAGTTCTCCCATAAAAAATTGATTACGTTCTCGATGCTGGTGACGGGTGGACTCGCGTTTGTGATGGCGCTTTATCCGCCGTATTGGATGTTACTGGTGATTCAAGTGTTACTGGCGATTACAACGGTACTGTTCATGTGGTCGGCGACAGTGAAGGCAGTTGCGATACTTGGAACGGCAGAGGAACAAGGAAGTTTGCTCGGTTTTGCAGAAGGGATGCGGGGCTTTGGGGCACTTGTGACGGCGTTTTTGACGTTGTGGATGTTCCAATTGTTTGGCGCGGATCAGAACCCGAATAGCTTAAAAGCTGTGATGGTAACGTACGGGATTTTTTATCTGGTGTTTGGGATTTTATGTTGGTTTGTTGTCCCTGAGGAGTCAAAAGAGGCGCGGGCGAGCCTTCCGAAATCAGAGAAGACGACGGCTAAGGACATTTTACTCGTTTTGAAAAGGCGGACGACGTGGTATTGTAGCCTGATTATTATGGGTGTGTATACGATTTTTGCAGTGCTCAGTTATACGACGAGTTATTTGATCGATATTTTTGCGATGCCGGTTGTGATGGCGACGTTTATCGGGATGATTAGAAATCAGGTTTTCCGGACGATTAGTGGGCCAGTGGGTGCGATTGTTTCTGCGAAGACGCGTTTGAAATCGCCGACGAAGATTATATTTATTGGTGGGATTGCGACGTTTGCTGGACTGATTTGTTTGATTGTGATTCCGGCGAGTAAGAGTATTATTTTGGTGATGATCGGGCTTGTGTTGCTGCTTGCGTTCTTCAATTATGTGTCGCGCGGCATGTATTTCGCGACGATTGGGGAGGCTGGAACGCCGAATAAGACGATGGGAACGACGATTGGTGTGGCATCTTTGATTGGATTTTTGCCGGACGTGTTCATTTATCCGCTCATCGGGAATTGGCAGGATACGCTTGAGGCGACGGTGGCGTACCGCAATATGTGGATTCTCGGGCTTGTGGCGACGGGGATGGCACTGGTTTTCTGTATGTTATTAATGCGCGATATCAAGAAGAAAAAAGCGGCCGTGATGGCTGCAGTGGAAACGATTTGAAGGAGGAATTAGAGATGAATATTCAAGATTTTCAAATGGACTTTTTTTCATTAAAAGGTAAAAATGCGATTGTGACTGGTGGGAACTCTGGACTTGGGCAGGCTTTTGCGTTGGCGTTGGCTAAGGCGGGGGCGAACCTTTTTATTCCGAGTATTGTGGCGGATGATGGGACGACGGAGCGGCTGATTTCGGAAGTCGGTGGAAAAATGGTGTTCATGCAAGCGGATATCACGAAGGAGGGCGTGCCAAAACAGGTTATTGATGGGTGCGTGGAGGCGCTTGGAAGCGTGGATATTTTAGTGAACTCGGCTGGGATTTGTAAAATTGCGGAGGTGCAGGAGTTTGGGCGTAAGGAATGGGATCCGATGATTCAGCTGAATTTGACGGCGGCTTTTGAGCTGAGTTATGAGGCTTCGAAACGGATGATTCCGCAACGTAGCGGGAAAATTATCAACATCTGCTCGCTGTTCTCGTTCCTTGGTGGGCAGTGGTCACCAGCGTATGCGGCGACGAAACACGGGATTGCGGGCTTGACGAAGGCGTATTGTGACGAGTTAGCGCAGTATAATATTCAGGTGAACGGGATTGCGCCTGGGTATTACGCGACGGAAATTACGACGGCGACGAGGAGCAATCCGGAAACGAATCAGCGCGTGCTGGATCACATTCCAGCGAACCGTTGGGGTGAGACGCAGGATTTGATGGGAACAACGGTCTTTCTTGCGAGTCGTGCTTCGGATTATGTGAATGGGCACTTGCTCGTTGTGGACGGTGGCTATTTGGTACGCTAAAAATTTGATAGGAAAGAAAGGTCTAGATACTTATGATGAAGAAATATATTATTGGGATTGATGGTGGTTCGCAAAGCTCGAAAGTGGTCATTTTTGATTTGGAGGGTGTCATTGTGTCGGAAGGCAAGTGTGAGCTGCAACCGATGCATTTAGCGGAAAACGGTGTGGTAGAACATCCTGACGACGATTTGTGGGACTCACTAGTTGTGGCAAGCCGAGCGGCGATGGATAATTTCCCGGGAAATAAAGCGGATATTATTGGACTTGGCTTATGTACAATCCGATTCTGTCGGGCATTGTTGAAGCGGGACGGGAGTTTGGCCTCGCCAGTGATGAGCTGGATGGATGCGCGGGTGTCAAAACCTTACGAACATGCAAACGAAGAGGTTGCGTATGTGACGACGACTTCGGGATACATGACGCACCGTCTGACGGGGAACTTCGTGGATACGGCGGCGAACTATCAAGGACAGTGGCCGATTGATACCGATGCTTGGACGTGGAGTGCAGACGAGACGGTGATCAGTCAGTTTGGGATTCCGCGCAGGATGCTGTTCGATTTGCAGATGCCGGGCACAAAGCTTGGCACAGTAACAGAACAGGCGGCAAACACATTAGGTATTCCAGCAGACATTCCGGTCATCGCAACGGCAAACGATAAAGCGGTAGAAGCACTCGGCGCCGGGTTACTCACTGAAAATACCGCGCTGATCTCGCTTGGTACCTATATCGCGGCAATGATTCCAGGCCCAACCAATCCAAAAGGCACGACGGCGTTTTGGACAAATTTTGCATCGACACCGCATCAATATCTCTATGAAAGCAACGGAATCAGACGTGGCATGTGGACGGTGAGCTGGTTTAAAGAACTTTTAGGCGATGATATCATGCTAAAAGCGCACCAAGACGGCCATTCAGTGGAGGAATTCCTAAACCGCGAGGCACAACATATCCCTGCTGGTTCAGAAGGTTTAATGACGATCCTTGATTGGCTAGCCCCCTCGGATGCACCGTACCGCAAAGGCATGATGATCGGATTCGACGCGAGGCATACACGCGCGCATATCTATCGCTCCATCTTAGAAGCCATTACTTTGACGATGAAAAATCGAGTCGATGAGATGTGTGCCGAGCTTGGAATCACATTGGACAATATCATCATTTCTGGAGGTGGCTCTAATAGTACCTTACTGATGCAAATATTCGCAGACGTATTTGGAATCCCGGCGACACGAAATGAAGTCAATGGTTCCGCAAGCCTAGGCGCCGCAATATGTGTCGCTGTAGCGCTAGAAGTTTACCCAAATTACAATACCGCAACTAAAAAAATGGTCAGAATACGCGATCAATTCGAAGCCACACTAAAAAACAACACCTTATATAGTAGAATAAATCAAGAAGTATACAGAGACATCACAGCAACCACCGATACCATCTTGAAAAAAGCAGCGATGATTTTCTGAAAAATAAAAAGTGTTAAGCGTCCTTTCAGAGGATCGTTTGACACTTTTTTTCATGATTTACAAATGATTATGACAAAAAACTTTATTTATCGTAATATTTGTATTATAATTGAAACATAAGTAATCTAACGGTAGTGGGAGGAGGATGAACTAGTCTAGCATAGTTTACTTTTACGATCGAAGAGACCAAGGCTAAATAACAGAAACAACAAGGAGGACACAATGAAAAACAAAAAAAGCATCTCATTATTAGGTATTTTAGCAGTCGTCGCCATCGGGATTAGCGTTATTTATTTAGTACCCGTCATAACAGAAGGGCCAAAGGTGACAGTACTAGCAACGACGAACCAACAATCCAAGCCAGCCAAAGCAACGGAGGTTGAGACAGTTAACTACAATTTAGGCAAAGGCATATTAAAAACACCAGGAAAAGTAGACATGCCTTACATGAAACAAGGCGTGCTTTCGATTCCCAAAGGAAAAGGAGGACCATATCCGCTTGTTGTCATTATACATGGGCGCCATGCTATTCGTAACTACGAAAAGATAACAGAAGCAGAGAATTACTATAAAGGATTTACTTATCTAGCTGAGTCACTAGCAAGAGAAAAATATGCTGTCATAAGCATTGACGTCAATGCCGAACAATTCGAAGTATACAAAGAATTAGTAGCGGCAGGAGGCATTGATTACGGTAATTCTAAAAATTTTGAGCGCTTGATTACAATCTACAAAGCCCACATGAGTGCATTATCCAAAGCAGTTAACGGTGAGGCTTCCAATTTTAAATTAGATTTGAAAAATAAAATCAATCTAAATGATGTGACACTTATAGGACATTCCAGAGGTGGACAAGGTATTGATTTTCTTGCTGCAAACTTGAAAAAAGAGGGTAATAATTCGATCAAAGGCATGATTTCGCTAGCACCATCAAAAAACTTAGCTAATGCGCCATACACGGATGTTCCTCATGGCTTTATTATTCCAGAATACGATTTCGACGTAGCAAATCTGGAAGGTCAAGTATCCTTCGACGAGCTAAAAGCCAAGAAAGGGCGTAAGTCATGGGCAAATGATGTTTTTCTAAGAGGTGCCAACCACTATTACTTCAGCAGAAAATTAGATCTTAGTTTCACGCCTAACGTACCGATTGACAACGTTTTAGAAAAGAATACAATCAACAGAAAGCAGCACGAAACATTCCTTACCAATTATGCAACGGAGTTTTTAGGCATCATTCATGGCAAGGTAAAGCCGACAAACAATTTCAACCCGAACAATATAGCACCACAAAAAATGTACGGACTCAAAGTAATGACGACCATGTACACACCAAAAACAGAGCTATTATTCTCTGCAGATGCTAAGAAAAAGGTCAAAGAATCAGGCGCCAAAGCAAAATACGTTGTAGAATCTGTAGATGAGAAGTGGAATACAGCAGGCTACTTTAGGCATCCAATCGAATCGGAGTTTAACACGAATGGCCCCAATCTAAATCTATTAAATGTAACTTGGAAGAATAAAAAAGATAAAATAGAATTACCATTAAATACAGCAGATTTTTCGAAATTCTCAACAATACGGCTACTAATCGCACAAGACAGCACACAAAAAATAAATAAAGGTAGAGATCAAGCTTTTACTATCATATTTACAGATAAGAAAGGGAAGCAATCCGAAGTGTTAGTGGATAAAAATACACCAGCACTTAGTTATCTTTACGGAGTAGAAGTGAAATCATTCTCGAAACCGTTTTGGCTGGGTTACACGCCGCTGAGTGATTTAAGAATTCCTTTAACACTACTAGGAAACATCAATAAGAAAGAAATTAAAAGCATTTCTTTCGCATTTAACCAAACCGATACAGGCGCAATCATGTTACGAGAGATGGTATTACAATAGAAAGCAGGATACACACTAGCCCATAAGACGGGAGGTGCGTATCCTGCTTTTTTCGTTGCGAAAAAATATGTACATAACACACGGGCAAAAAAGTTCGCAAAGTAGTAACAATATGGGTCGTTGAATTCTAATACGCTAGAATATTAAAGTCGACATTGCTGTTAGAATGAGTACTATCAGCTAATAAGAAGACATGAACACGTATCTAATCAACACCCGCAAGTCTACTAATTTAACCGAAAATAGATACATGATTTTAAATAATAGACAAAAAAAATCAATTATACGGAATCTAGCGTTTCTTGCAATTTTAGGTGATAAGCTATTAGTAGATCCAGAAGAACAAACCCCCTAAAAAAGAAAGGAAGAACGTAATATTATGAAAAAGAAGAAAAGCCTCCTTACACTATTTACCGTGAGTTTAGCAGTTGTTATGATCCTCGCTGGATGTGGCAATGCCGCGGTAAGCGATGATATCGGTAAAACAAGAACAGTAAACGATCTCGAAATCACTGTAACAAATGTAGAGATGAAAGATAGTAACAACAACGACAAACAAATGGCTAAGATCGATTTCTCCGTTAAGAACGTTGGAAAAGAAGAATCAGGTGCAGGTGCAGGCGATTTCGCTATCCAAACGAAAGATGGGAAAAAACATCAAGTTTACGGACTAAATGCCAATAACTTTGGAGATGCAATCGCGGCAGGTAAGACACTGAAAGGCTCAGGTTACTATGAAATTCCGGCAGATCAAAAAGAATTCACCATTTTATATGAGCCAAACATTGACGAAGTAACAGAAAAAATCAAATGGACGATCACCGTACCTTCCAAATAATCGTGCTAAAAGTAGAAAGACCAATAATGCTCAAGGCTGAGCGAGAAGCGCCAGCCTTGTGTCGTTAAAAAATCGAAAGGTGGAAATATATTGATGAATATTACAGTAGTAGGGCTTGGATATATAGGGTTACCAACAGCAATCCTATTTGCTAAATACGGAAATACAGTGACAGGTGTTGACTTGTCTCCTGTAATGACAGCAAATTTGAACGCTGGTCAGCTTCACATCGAAGAAGCAGGCTTAGCTGAGGATTTGCAGGAGGCCCTCGAACTTGGTAAATTTCATGCTAGCACAACACCAGTCAGCGCAGATGCTTATATCGTTGCTGTTCCAACTCCTAACAAAGATGATTTATATAAATCCTGCGACACAAGCTACATTGAGTCAGCCCTAACCAGCATTCTTCCCTCTTTGAAGAAAAACGATACGATCATTATTGAATCCACGATTGCCCCACGAACGATGGCTGATGTAGTACAACCAATGATTGAAAATGCCGGTTTCACGGTCGGTGAAGACATTTATCTAGCCCATTGCCCAGAACGTGTTTTGCCAGGAAATATCATGCACGAATTAGTCCACAATCCGCGAATTATCGGCGGTATCACGGAAGCATGTACCGAAAAAGCAGCCGCAGTGTATAGCTCTTTTGTCGAAGGTGAAATCATCAAGGCCCAAGCAGGTGAAGCAGAACTAAGCAAATTGATGGAAAATACCTATCGTGATGTGAATATCGCGCTAGCAAATGAGCTTGCTAAGATCAGTAACCACTTAGAAATCGATGCCCTACGTGTTATCGAAATGGCCAATAAGCATCCACGTGTAAACTTACACCAACCAGGACCAGGTGTTGGCGGACACTGTCTAGCGGTAGACCCGTACTTCGTTATTGCCGCAGCACCAGAGCAATCCCCACTAATGCAAACAGCACGTGAAGTCAACAACAGCATGCCGTCCTATATCGTTGAGCAAGTGGAACAACTGATGGCAGATCAAGAAGGAAACCGCGTGACTCTATTTGGTCTAACATATAAAGGAAACATCGATGACATCCGCGAAAGCCCCGCTATGGAAGTAAAAGAATTGCTCCTAGAATCAGGATTTGACGTCCAAACATTCGATCCACACGTAGCAACAGAAATTTTGACAGGCGAGGAAGCTTGTAAAGATAGTTCTCTCATTATAGTCTTAAGCGATCACAGTGAGTTTTGCGATATACCTGAAAGTTACACGAACCAAATGCGCGAAGCCGTTCTATTCGATACGAAAAATATAGTTCAAACTTTAGGTAACGACGTGAGCTATTTCAACCATGGTAATTTACACCAAGCTAAAACAAAGAAAAGAGCGCTAACAATCTAAATGAAAGGATGTGAACGAAGATGGAAAAAGCAGATTTCCAAATAACCCAGACAACGACACCATTTTCGAAAAGTACACGTAAATCACACGAAAAACCATTACATGACAGAGTATGGCGGCTATTTGATTTTATTGCCGCCATCTTCGCGCTCATCATTTCAGCTCCAATCCTCTTTCTTATAGCCACGAGTATTAAACTCGAAAATTGGAAAGCCCCCGTATTCTTCAAACAAAAACGCGTTGGTAAAGGTGGACAAACGTTTTATATGTACAAATTCCGCTCGATGTATGTCGATGCAGAGGCGCAATTGGCCAAATTGCAAGCTCAGAACGAAATGGAAGGCCACATGTTCAAAATGAAAGACGATCCGAGAATTACGAAAGTCGGCAAATGGATTCGTAAAACAAGCCTCGACGAATTTCCCCAATTCATCAACATTTTAAAAGGTGACATGTCATTCGTCGGGCCGCGTCCACCACTAATAAGCGAATACGAAAACTACACAAACTATGAAAAGAAACGCCTACTTGTTACACCAGGATGCACTGGTTTATGGCAAGTAAGCGGTCGAAATAATGTAAGCTTCCAGCAAATGGTCGAATTAGATCTGGCATATATTAAAAAAAGGTCGATTCCTCTCAATATTAAGATTTTACTCCTGACATTCAAAGAATTTACCGGTAAAGGAAGCGGAATGTAGCCTGTCCGTCCGAACTATTGACAAAAAGTATCAATTATCTGGAATATACCAAATGTAAACACTTTTGCTGTTACACTTGTAGTACAAGAAAGAACAAGAAAGGACGAACGCCAAATGAGAACCCAATTGCTAGGCAGTAACTTAGATTGCTTAACCTTATCCGAAACATTAATCAAGATCGAAACAATAATCAAAAAAAGAGTTCCAACACAGCATGTTGTTATCAACGCAAATAAGATCAACCTGATGTACGAAGACGCAAAACTAAGAGACATTGTCAACGCATCTCCACTCATCAACGCGGACGGCTCCTCCATTGTTCTAGCGGGTAAACTCCTCGGACACGACATTCCAGAGCGTGTCACAGGCATTGACTTATTCGAACAACTACTCGAAATCTGTAACGATAAAGGATATCGTCCCTATTTTCTCGGAGCAACCCAAGAAGTTATCGAAAAAATAGAATCACACTACAAACAAAAATATCCTAACATGTCCTTCGCAGGCTTCCGAAATGGTTATTTCCAAGCCGAAGAATCAGCCGACATCGCCGACACGATCCGTGAAAGCAAAGCAGACGTCCTATTTCTCGCCTTCTCCAGTCCACAAAAAGAATACTGGGCAAGCGAGCACTTAGAACGATTAGACGTTCCATTTGTGATGGGAGTCGGTGGCAGCTTTGATGTTATCGCCGGTAAAACAACACGCGCCCCACAATGGATGCAAAAAGCCGGATTAGAATGGTTTTACCGCTTTATTCAAGAGCCACGTCGGATGTTCCGTCGCTATTTCCTAGGTAACCTACAATTTTTAAATCATATCAAAAATGAAAAAATGAATCTTCGGAAAGCCAATCGCCAATAAGGAAGGAGAAACAAATGAAAGAAACTCTTAGTATCAAATCCATTTTTCAAATAATCAAGCGACACTTGTTGCTTCTTATAAGCACAGCCGTTATCGGAGCCCTTACTGCAGGTGTAGCACTGATGTTCCTGATCACACCGATGTACGAAGCTAAAACGCAAATTCTTGTGACACAATCTGTACAAGACGCAGGTGTAAACAACCTCCAAACTTCTGAGGTACAAGCTAACATCCAACTTGTGAACACATATACAGCCCTACTAACAAGCCCCCGAATCCTCGATGATGTGGCTAAAAATTTAGGTGGTAACTACACAGCAGGAAAACTGATGGGTAAAATCACGGTTGGTAGCCAACATAATTCCCAAGTTATCAACGTCAGCGTACAAGACGAGGACCAAGCTCAGGCCGCTTTGATAGCCAATGCAGTCGCGGAATCTTTCGCCAAAATTACCCCCGACGTGATGAACGTGAACAATATTGACATCTTAGCGAAAGCAGATGTTGCAGCTAATCCAAGACCAGTCAGCCCAAGCCCAGTAATACTTATCGGAGGCGGAGCTATTGGTGGTATGATGATCGGTTTTGTAATCATGGTTATCCGCGTTGTCTTTAATACAAAATTCAAAGATGAAACAGAAGTAATCGACGAGCTAGGCATTCCATTACTTGGTAATATCGCCAAAATTCCAGAAACTCATGGGGAAGGATTGAAATAAATGAGAAAAGCGAAAAATAAAAAGAAGGTTGAATCTCGCCATAGGCGCAAGAAATCCACCGAGCCGCAAAAATTAGTCGCTAAAATAAGCCCAAAGTCACCACATTCTGAGTTGTTTCGTTCGATTCGTACAAATATCGAGTTCTCAAGCGTCGATAAAATCATGAAATCGATTCTTATTACATCCTCCGAGCCTGATTCTGGTAAATCACTTATCTGTGCTAATTTAGCCGTCGTATTCGCCCAACAAGGCAAAAAAACACTCCTCATCGATGGCGATTTACGTAAACCAACCGTGAAAAAAATCTTCCCAGAAGCAATGTCACATGGCCTAACAGGAATTTTAACAAGTAAAATCACGATCAACGAAGCAATCTGCGGCACTGATGTCGAGAACTTATACGTATTACCAGCAGGAATTGTACCACCAAATCCATCGGAGCTTTTAGGTTCTGAGAAAATGAAACAAGTATATGCCGAGCTTTATGAGATATTTGATCAAATCATCTTTGACACACCACCAATCCAACTAGTCGTTGATGCCCAACTGCTTTGTTCGCTAGTAGACGGTTCGATCTTACTTGTTCGTAGCGACCATTCCTCCAGAGAAAACAGTAAAAAAGCCCTTCAAAAATTACAGAGCGGGAGCGCACACGTGATTGGTAGCATTTTCAACAACCAAAAAATGAAAATGGAAGGATACTACTATGCCGAATAAGGTAAATAATGGCGACCATTTAACAACAGGTCTATTCGAACAATTAAAACAAGTCGAATTAAGCATCTTGCTGGATGTGGCAACGCTTTGTGAGAAACACAACCTCACATATTACCTGATCGGCGGGACTCTGCTTGGAGCCATCAGACACGACGGCTTTATCCCATGGGATGACGATATAGATATCGCGATGCCCCGTAAAGACTTCGAAGCTTTCCAAAAAATCGCCAAGACTGAACTACCAGAATCACTATTTTTACATTATGGCACAACTGATGCGGAATACTATTTACCAATCATCAAAATCAGGAAAAATGGCACGATTTTCGAGGAAGAAAGCGCCTCACCTAGCATTAAACATAAAGGTATCTTCATCGATATTTTCCCGCTAGACAACGCTAAAAAGAACAGCGGTTTCCTTTTCCATATGAAAGGACGCTTCTTAAAACAACTAAAGAGCCTCCTGTTCCTAAAAATTAACGAAAAAACAACGCTCCACCAGATAGCACCCTGGAAAAAAGCCGTACTAAAACTCATCAAACCAGTCCCAACAAGCTTTTTATTCCGAGTATTAACGAACTACATGCAAAGCGGTGCCGATGATAGCGCGCCATACTATGTCAATCACGGCAGCCAATACGGCTACAAAAAACAAACGATGCCAAAAACAATGTACGACACGGCAGCAACGACAGTGTTTGAAGGACATAACTTCCGAATCCCAGCCCAAACTGAGCAACTTTTAGAGCGGATCTATGGTAAAAAATACATGGAACTGCCACCCGTCGAAAAACGCATCACCCACAAACCAAAACGAATCCAGTTGAAAGAGGAGATAATCTGATGAAAAAATATAGTGTAGGCCTAACGACAGGCGTATTTGATTTATTCCATGTCGGCCATTTGAACATCCTGAAAAACGCCAAATCCCAATGTGATATCCTGATCGTTGGTGTCAGTACAGATGAATTCGTTCAAGCATACAAAAATAAGACGCCAGTTATCCCATTTGCCGATCGTAAAGCGATTGTCGAAGCCCTGCAATACGTTGATCTAGTCGTTCCGCAAACGAGCCACGAGAGCAAGCTGAACATGATTGACAACCATAATATCGACGTGATGTTTCACGGTAGCGACTGGAAAGGTAGCCCAACTTTCAACAAATTAGAAGCAGAATTCAAGCGTCGTGCCGTTGAAATTGTTTATTTTGACTATACAGCGGGTGTTTCCTCCACAAAACTTGTCGAAACGATCCAACAAGAAACCATATTAGTAGCGGGAGCATAACTGTTTACAAATTGTTGACAAAAGCTATCAAAAATCTGGAAAAACCCTGATTTCATGAGGCTCCATGATAAACTTAGAGTAACAAATCAAAGAAAGGAAGTGTGGCCCGATTGGCTAAAACAAAAACGGCATTCGTCGCAAAAAACCTCCTGATTGGCAGCGGGACACAAGTCATTTTCTTAATCTTAAGTTTCATTAACAGAACGGTGTTCATCTACTTTCTAGGAAAAGAATACCTCGGCCTCGATGCCTTATTCACCAACATCTTGATGGTCCTATCCTTCGCAGAACTTGGCATCGGCAACGCAATCATTTTCAGCCTTTACAAAAGCATGGTAGACAAAAATAAGGCCCGAATCAAAGCGATCATGGCACTTTACGCCAAAGCATACCGCATCATCGGGCTTACCGTTTTCATCGTTGGACTACTCTTAATGCCCTTTTTAAACCTATTTATCAAAAATCCACCGAACATTCCTGAAAACATCTATATGATCTACTTCCTATTTCTACTCAATACGGCGATTTCCTACATGTTCTCCTACAAAAAAGCCATTTTCTCCGCCGATCAAAAAGAATACGTCATTAACGTGAGTCAACAAATTTTCTTCCTCATTCAATCGGTAGTACAACTCACGTATCTATATATCACAAGAGACTACATCGGGTTCATCGTTATCCAAGTCGTCTGTACGCTTGGCCTCAACATTTTCCTAGCAGTTTACGCCAACAAGAAATATAGCTTCCTCAAAGGAAAAACAACCGAAAAACTCGATAAAGCAGAAGTTAAAACAATTTTCCAAAACGTTAAAGCACTGGCTATGTATAAATTTGGTTCCATCATCATGAACGGCACAGACAGCATCATTATTGCTGCTTTCCTTGGCCTCAGCGTGGTAGGAATTTACTCGAATTACCTGCTTATTATCGCCGCAGTTGTTACCGTCTTGTCTCGTGCACTAAACTCGATTACCGGAAGTATTGGACATCTCAATAACGCAGACGATGACGCCAAAAAAGAACAAGTTTTCAAGCAACTATTTTTCATCGTCGCGTGGATTTACTTCTTGCTCTCGATCATCCTGTTTAACGTCATCAACCCGTTCATTACGCTTTGGATCGGTGAAAGTTTTGTACTTGGAACAGGTACCGTGCTCGCTATCGTCGCAAGCTTTTACATCAACGGTATGCAATTTCCTGGGTACACTTACCGTACCACAATGGGATTATTCCGCCAAGGTCGCTACGTTCCAATCGCGATGGCTGTACTAAACATCATCCTGTCGATCATCTTTGCCACACATTTTGGACTCGTTGGTGTTATCGTCGCAACAATCATTTCGCGCCTCGTAACCACGACCCTGATCGATCCGTACCTCGTCTACCGTTTCGGCTTTAAAAAGAAAGTCGGGAGCTACTTCAAAATGTACCTCGGATACGCTATCATCACATCCATTGCCTTTGCCGCCTCGATTCCGGTCATGAACTGGATTTACCAAGGTACATGGTTCACACTCATCCTCGGCGCAGGGAGCCTATTTATTCTCCTAAACGCAGTCTTCTTCCTAGTTTTCTACAAGAAGTCAGAGTGCCAAGCAATCATTCGCCGTATCAAAAGCATGATCAAACGTAAAAAAACAAGCATAACACCCCAATAAAACGAAGAGAGGAAGACCAGCCAAATGAAGCAAGTAATCATGATCGGCCCCGCATCTGTATCAAAAGGCGGTATCGCAACCGTCATCGCCAACTTTGAAAAAACATTTGCAAGTGAAACTGTCAACATTCACTATATCGCTAGTTGGAAAGAAGGTAGCGCACTATTCAAGCTCTGGATGTTTATACGCGCCATCATGCAACTCTGCTACGTGGCAATCACACAAAAAATCGACATCGTGCACATTCACACCTCTCAAAAAGGTAGCTTCTATCGCAAAATGATCTTCATCAACATCGCCAAACTTTTCAGAAGCAAAGTCATTTTACACATGCATGGCTCAAGATTTGGCATTTTTTACGACCAGCAAACAAGCTTTATACAAAAACGCATCGTGAATCATCTGAACCGTCTTGATCACATTATTGTCCTCAGCGAAGCGTGGAAAACGTACTATGAAAATATGTGTGACACCCCGGTTAGCGTTATGGAAAACGCCGTCGAGGTTCCGCGCACGAACCCATATAATAACACCAGCAAAACAATTGTCACATTTGGAAATGTCAGCCAAGAAAAAGGAAGCTACGACCTACTCCGCGCCATCCAATCACTCGGCGCCACCTATCAAGAATACGAGTTCATTTTCTACGGCATCGGCGATATCGAAACAGCCCAAACCCAAATCAATCAAAACAAGCTAACGAACGTCACACTTGGCGGTTGGGTCGAAAGCCACCAAAAACAAACAATCTTAGAAAGCGCGCTACTGCACATCTTGCCATCCTACCATGAAGCGCTTCCAATGGCTATTCTAGAAACAATGGCACACGGCATTCCAAACATTAGTACAAACGTCGGAGGCATTCCTCAAATCATCCACGATAAACAAAACGGTTTGCTTATTGAACCCGGAGATATCACAGAACTACACGAGGCCATCGCAGACTTACTCGATAATCAAGAAGCCCGTGAGCTAATGAGTACAAAAGCCCATCATGCCGTCCAAGACCAGTTTTCGATGGATGCATGTAATAACAAGTGGGAACAATTTTACGAAAACCTCTAAAAAAACGAAGGAGTGTGAAACATGGTTGCTTTTTTAATCGCCTTGCTACTGTCATTATTCGCAAGTCTTATCCAACAAATCATCCCACAAATCGATGCGATCGATAAGATCATCGCTGTGATCTTCGCAGTTAGCGCGATTGCTAAACTAACTTATTTGGAAACAAAGCAACGTTTCACACTCCGTCCAAGCGACATCGGATTGTTCGCGATTAGTATTATTTTCATCATCTACTGTTTCATCCCAAACGCATTCCACCAACCGAGCAACACGATGTTCCTTCAAATCTACTCGATGTTCTCCATTTTAAAATTCGTCATCGTCTTTTGGAGCGGCCTGTTCTTGTTTCGTAACACAAAATTCCGGACAAGCACACTGTTTTTCCGTAGGATGTCTACGATACTCACCACGATCTTCCTTGTCATCGGCGTTCTCAATATCCCGCTACACTTCCTAGAACCATTTGACATTCGCTTTGGCATCGAAACAGTATCGTTTGGTTTCCGCCACCCAGCTCAATTTGCAGCCACGATCATCGTTATCACTATCGTCCATATCTTTATTTCATGGTCCGAACAAGGAAAAATGCCGTACTATATCATCTTCGCAAACTTCATCCTTGTCTTTTTAGCAGGAAGAACAACATCGATCGGCTTCTATCTTTGTCTGATACTATTGATTCTCATCTTCCCTTACATCAAGCGAATTCCGATTTATGTATACGCGCTAATCGGCGGTGTTTTCTACTGGTTAGGAAGCGACAGGATTAGCAACCAGTTCCTAGGAACAGATGGAGAAGCACGCGGGGTACTACTTGACACAAGCTTAACGATCGCAAGTGAAAATGCTCCGTTTGGCGCCGGCCTTGGTATGTTCGGTTCCAACGCCTCACGCCTGAACTACTCGCCGCTTTACGAACAATATGGCATTTCCCGTGTGTGGGGTCTTACGCAAGAAAATCCCAACTTTGTGACGGACTCTTACTGGGCGATGATTATCGGTGAGCTTGGATTCCTCGGTATGTTTTTCATCATCGTCATTATCGGTTACGTGCTTTGGTTACTGTACAAAGAAATCGTTGGTAGCACGTACCAAATCAAGTTCCTAATTTTCCTGCCAATCGTCTATGCCCTACTCACAAGCCCAATTGATACTGTATTAGTATCCAACACAAGTATCTTTCTCGTACTCGCGACAATCTACATGGTCGCTTTAAACAATGAATACCGCAGTCAAAAATAGAAATTCAGGAGGCAAAAATAATGGAAAAAACTATTTTTATAACAGGTGGCGCAGGTTTTATCGGTTCTCATCTTTGTGAAATGTATATTAGCGAAGGTTATAACGTCGTCTGTATCGACAACTTAGTATCAGGAAATTTAAATAATCTATCTGAAATCATTAAACATCCAGCATTCACATTCGTTCAAGGAGATATCCGCGATCGTGATCTGATGATGCAACTTTTCGAGACACATAAACCAAGCCATGTAAACCACCACGCTGCACAAAAATCCGTTGCTTATTCTGTTGAAAACCCAAGCTATGATTTAGACGTTAACCTTGTCGGTCTGATGACTATTCTTGATTGCGTAAAGGCGCACCCAATTGAAAACTTTATCTATGTTTCTTCTGGTGGAGCGCTCAGTAAAAAAATCGAAGGCACGGAGAAGTCATCTGAGGCAGACACGCCCCAACTTATTTCCCCGTATGCTTTAACTAAATTTACAGGTGAAAAATATATTGAAATGTACGCCGCGCAATACGGTTATGAATTCACGGTAGTACGTTATGCTAATATTTATGGCCCAAGGCAAGTTCCAGATGGCGAATGTGGTGTCATCCCGATTTTCCTAAACAATATTTTGGCAGAAAAGCCATCCGTGTTGATGACCTACCCAGACATGCCAAACGGCTGTACGCGTGATTACGTCTACGTTGCGGATGTTGTTGAAATCAACAAACTAGCTAGCGAAAAGCCAGTCAATACAATCGTTAATGTCGGTACTGGAGAAGAGATCGCGATTTTAGATATCTACAAAGAAATTTTAGAAGTTTTCGAGAGAAATGTAGCGATCTTTATTGAAGCACCACGAGCTGGAGATGTTAGGCGCTCTGTTTTAGACGCCGGGCGCGCAGCAGATTTACTAGGTTGGGAAAGCAAAGTTGGACTACACGAAGGTTTAACGAAACTAAAAAAACATTTGGAAATAAAAAAGTAGGGGGACCACATGGAAAATAAAAAACTTTTAGAAATGCTGGATGAGTACTTCCTATCTACGAAAGAGGCCGTTGAATACCTTGACGTGTCCCGCCAATGCTTTTTCTCACTCGTGTCTCGCGGCAAGATCAACAAGATCAAAAAAGGCTCAGTCGTGCTGTATTATCGACATGAGATCGAAAACCGTAAATTAGACGCAGAATTATTGCGAAAGCAGTATAATTATACAGTTGAATAAAAACGAGTACCTCGAAATCTGTACGCTGGATTTTGAGGTTTTTTTGAATAAATAAGCCATTAGCCTCTTCATTATGTAGTCATTATTATCTGGTGAGGTGACATTGTTGGTATAATCACATTCGTGTTTGGTAAGATTTTTTTGAAAGTTGCTCCTAATAGCCTATTTTCTGATGGAATTCGATTATTGTTAGAAAAACCATGTATATTGTGTCATAATGAGGATGCGGATACAATATATAGTGTTTGAAGGGAAGCGGAGATATGTACGTGGAGAAGGAAACGGAACAATTAGTGATTAAAAGAGATGGTCGGAAGGTCGGATTTGACCTGATTAAGATCAGGAATGCAGTGCAGGCTTCGATGGTGAGCTGTGGTGTCGATGATGCGGCTTATTTGGAAGCAGTTTTAGTCGATATTGTGAAAAGTTTACCAAATGATATGGCGGTAACGATTGATGAGATTCAGCACGTGGTCGAGGATCATTTGATGAAGTCTACATACCCGGATGTGGCGCGAGCTTATATTGAGTATCGGCATGATCGGGATTCGTATCGTGCGAGTATGACGGATTTGACGGTGAGTGTGCAGAAGTTGCTGGATCGGGATAAAACGGTTGTGAATGAGAATGCGAACAAGGATGCAACGGTCTTTAATACACAACGGGACTTGACGGCGGGCGCGGTGGCGAAGAGCTATGCGCTGAAATATATGTTGCCAAAACATGTGGCGAATGCGCATCTGAAAGGGGACATTCATTTTCATGACCTCGATTATAGTCCGTATCACGCGATGACGAATTGTTGTTTGATCGATATTGCGGGCATGCTGGCGAATGGTTTTACGATTGGGAACGCGAATGTGGAAAGTCCGAAGTCAATTCAGACGGCGACCGCTCAGATAGCGCAGATTATCGCGAATGTGGCGAGCTCGCAGTACGGTGGGTGTTCGGTGGATCGGATTGATGAAGTTTTGGCGACGTATGCGAAACGGAATTATGAGAAACATGAGGAAGAGGCGGAAAAATGGGTTTTGGCGGAGCGCCGGGTGGAATTTGCGCGAGAACGGACGCGAAAAGATGTTTATGACGCGATGCAGAGTTTGGAGTACGAGATCAATACGTTGTACACGAGTAATGGGCAGACGCCATTCGTGACGCTAGGCTTTGGGCTTGGCGAGGACTGGTTTGCACGCGAGATTCAGATGGCGATTTTGAGAGTGCGACTTGGCGGGATTGGGAAGGATAAGCAGACGGCGATTTTTCCGAAGTTGGTATTCTCGATCAAACGGGGAACGAATTTGGAAGCGGTGGATCCGAACTACGATATTAAGCAGTTGGCGCTGGAGTGCTCGGCGAAACGGATGTACCCGGATGTGCTGAACTATGATTCGTTGGTGCGCTTGGCGGGGGATTTCAAGGTGCCGATGGGGTGCCGATCGTTCTTGCCTGCTTGGCGTGATGAGAATGGTAATTTTGTGAATGCGGGACGGAATAATTTGGGCGTTGTGACGCTGAATGTGCCGCGGATTGCGATTCAAAGCGGGGGAAACCGAGAAAGATTCTGGGAAATTTTCACGGAACGAATGCAGACAGTGAAGGATGCGCTACTTTTCAGATTGGAGCGGGTTCGCGCAGCAAAACCGGAGAATGCACCGATTTTGTATAAGTACGGGGCGTTCGGAAAACGGCTTGATGATGGGCAGGATGTGGATCAGCTTTTTAACAAAGAGCGGTCGACGATTTCAATTGGTTACATTGGCTTGTATGAGGCTGCGACGATGTTTTATGGTGGCGAATGGGAGACGAATCCAGAAGCCAAGGCGTTCACGATTGAGATTGTGAAAAAGCTGAAGGAATACGCGGATGCTTGGAAGGCAGAGTACGGCTATTGGTTCAGCGTGTATTCGACGCCGAGCGAGAGTTTGACGGATCGCTTTAACCGCCTAGACCGCGAGAAATACGGCGATATCAAGGATATTACCGACAAAGAATATTACCAAAACTCGTTCCATTACGATGTCCGCAAAAAAGTGACGCCGTTTGAAAAACTCGATTTTGAGATGGAATATCCAGAATATTGTTCGGGTGGTTTTATTCATTATTGTGAGTATCCAAAGCTGACGCATAATTTGAAGGCACTCGAGGCTGTTTGGGATTATGCTTATGATCGCGTGGCTTATTTAGGAACAAATACGCCGATTGATCGTTGCTATGAGTGTGGTTTTGAAGGGGAGTTTGCGCCGACTGCGGAAGGGTTTAAGTGCCCAGAGTGTGGCAATACGAATCCAGAAACGGCGGATGTCGTGAAGCGGACGTGTGGTTACCTGGGAAATCCGATGAAACGGCCAATGGTGCATGGCCGCCATGAAGAGATTACGCAACGGGTGAAGCATCTGGAGTCCTCAAATGAATAATCCAAAACCGCAAGAATGGCGTGCAGAGAAGCTTTCGGCGAATTATATTGCGGATTATAAACCGTTTAATTTTGTGGATGGTGAAGGTGTGCGGTGTAGTTTGTACGTTTCTGGTTGTCCTTTTCATTGTGAAGGATGCTACAATGAGGCAGCGCAGTCATTTCGATATGGAACGCCGTATACAGACGAGCTTGAGGACAAAATCATCGCTGACTTGTGGCATGAAAGTGTGCAGGGATTGACGTTACTTGGCGGAGAACCATTTCTGAATACGGTAGTGTGTTTGCGGCTTGTGAAGCGAATTCGGGCACTATTTGAGGATACGAAAGATGTTTGGTCGTGGACGGGCTATACGTGGGAAGAATTGATGCAGGAAACATCGGATAAATTGGAGCTACTTTCTTATGTAGATGTGTTGGTGGATGGGCGTTTTGAACAGGATTTATTTGATCCTAACTTAGCGTTTAAGGGCTCGAGTAATCAACGGATTATTGATGTGAAAGCCTCGTTACGATTTAATCAAGTGGTACTTTACGAAGCGAATTAAAAGTGTATATACATGCATAAACCCCGATTATATAGACTCGGGTACTATTGAGCGCTATAATCGGGGTTTTTGGTGACATTTATTAGCTATCACGGTTAACTTCCTTTGCCATTTTTGCTGGGTTTACGAGAGTCTCGCCGAGTGCTGCGATTACTTGCCAAGCTTTTTTCATAATGAACAGCTCCTTTCTAACTTTATTATAGCCTTAGAACATTGGAGTTTCCCGCGATCTAAATAACAATTTGCTAAGTTTATCTTACGGTTTTATCATAATTCTTGTAAGATTAAAAAATTTACATGCAAAAAACAAGATCGATACACATTCTCAAACAACGCTTAACATTGCTAAGATACACTTGGGTGGTAAGCGAAATTGAGGGGGATTGAGAAAAGGTGAAAAAGTGGAAATCAGGGTTTGTTTATTTGTTGGTGGCGCTTATTTTGGTTCAAATTGGGGTTACATATACGCCGTTTCCGAATGCTGTAAAGGCGGATAGCCAGGCGGGAGACACATTCATCGCTAAAGAATCAGAATGGAAATACTGGGATCAAGGGACTTATCCAGGAGATACGTGGCGGGACCAAACATTCAATGATACGGCTTGGAAATCAGGCAAGGGAGCGCTTGGCTACAATCCGAAAAACGCGGAAATCAAAATTAATACGACGATTTCCTACGGTGCTGTTGAGGACAAGAAATATCCTGTTTATTTTTTCAGGAAAAATTTTGAGGTGAAGGATGCGGACAAGTACTTGCGTGCGAACTTGGCGCTGAAAGCCGATGATAGTGCGGTTATTTACGTGAATGGAAATGAAGTGAAACGGGTGCGCCTTGCGGATGGGGCGATTAATTTCGGGGATTATTCGGGGCAACAGAGTGCTGATGCGGTGGAATATGAAGGCATTAAGCTCGGCGCGATTCCTTTGAAGGAAGGCACAAATACGATAGCGGTCGCGGTTTTTCAGCAAAAAGGGACGAGTTCAGATGTGACATTCGACGCGGAGTTGACGGGATTCACGACGCCGGAAGAAGTGGCGGCGGATGGAGACTATACACCATCTAAAATCGCTGTCACGTTCTTCGGAAACACACAGACACAAAAAGGCTTTACATGGCATACGAAGGCCGAAGCGGGATCAGATTTGCAATATGTGAAAGTAGCGGGAAGTGGGGCGCCGAACTTCGTGGGAGCGCAAACTGTGACGGGAACCCAAGAAGCCAATGATGCCGCAATCGGTGGTTTTTCCCATCAAGTAGCCGCGAAATACTTGGATTCAGGCACAACTTACTGGTACCGTGTTGGCGATAAGACCCGTGACACATGGAGTGAACCAGCCAAGTTCACGACGCAAAAGCGAGACACGAAGGCGTTCGATTTTCTATATGTGACCGACTCACAAGGAAGTAGCGAGGAAGAATATAGTTGGACGGATGCGACGCTGAATAAAGGTTTTGGGATGTTTCCCAACTCGGAATTCATTTTGCAAACAGGTGATTTGGTAAACACCTCATCGAGTCCTGCTGAATGGGGCTGGCTATTTGGGACCTCGCAAAAACTGCTAAGCAATACGACAATCGCCGCGGCAACCGGAAATCATGATGCGTTCAACAACTCGTTCCGCCAACATTTTTATTATGATCATCCGGCGAATGCGAACAATTTGAACAAAGGAGTTTACTATTCATTCGACTACGGTCCGGCGCATTTCATGATGTTAAACACGAATGATCAGGATTCGCGAGCGCTTGATCCAACGCAACTTGCTTGGTTGAAAGCCGATGCGAAAAAAGCACGTGAAGATGGCGCGAAATGGCTCGTTGTCGCGTTTCATAAAGGGATTTATACCGTTGCGAGCCACATGACAGACTCTGAAATTGTCACGCTACGCGACCAGCTTGCTCCAGTTTTTGATGAGCTTGGCATCGATATTGTGTTGCAAGGCCATGACCACAGTTACTTCCGCTCGCAACAAATGGACGGCAAGACGCCGATTGCAGTCGACAAAATCGGCAAAGTCGAGGAAGATGGGATTTCGCGCGATGTCGATCCGGGTGGACAAAGTTACCACGTCATCAACACGAGTGGTTACAAGTTCTACCAACCACAATCAGAAAGCAAGATGAGTGCTGCCGGTGTTTATCCCGCGAAGTACGCCCAACCGATGTTGCAAATGTTTGCGGGTATCAGTTTTACAGAAGATCGCTTCACGTATAAAGCCTACACCTATGATGCTAAATCAGCGCAAACAGCACGCGTGGCGGCAACTCCAGCGAATCTTTTCGATACGTACGGTATTTTGAAAACAGACAAAGCGAAGGCCGTCACCGCAGAAATTGCAGCATTACCAGAAAAAGTTGCGCTAACCGACGAGGCAGCCATTTTAGCGGCAAAAGCTTCGTATGATAATTTAGACACTACTTTACAGAAATATGTCACCAATTCGGATGTTTTAGTCGCAAAATTAGCCGATTTGGAAAAGTTACAAACAGAGGAACCAACGCCAGAGCAACCAGATCCTGATGTTCCGGAGCCAGAGACACCGACAGAGCAACCAGCGACACCAGAAGTTCCAACAACGAATCCAGAAAAACCAATGCCTTCCCAACCATCGGCGAATCAAGAAAGGGAGAACGCACCAAAACCAGTAACATCCACAAATGGTGATACACTGACAGAAGAAGTAGTAGCTGAAAAAGGACTACCAACAACAGGAGATACGCCAACAATGTGGGCGTTGATTACTCTCGGAGGCAGTTTTCTTGTACTCGGAACCTCTCTTTTATGGCGTAGGAAATATAAATAATCTGAAACGAGATCCATAACTATAGAATAGGGCACATCTCCAATCCGGTTTTTTCGGCTTGAGTATGTGTCCTATTTATTTAGCATACAAATGCATTTCTGAGCACAACGACAAGGTTTCAATCACCAGTAATACGGGAAAAATTGCATAACGGGAACTATGGTAAGATGACATTCATAGGAGGAGCCAAAATGATCGACAAGCCACGATTGTGAATAACACGCCCTACTTGAATTTGTGCTCTCTGTCGGAGAAGAAAGCGAATTAATCGGTATTAAGGCTGATATGAGCAGGCATACTGTGGATTATGATTTTGTTTAGATACATGCTGGAATTGAGCCTGAGAAAGGTATCTCGGCTCTCGAAATAACTACCAAAGCAATAGCTCAGATGAAACTAGGACGTATCGATGTTGAAACGACCGCAAATATTGGTATAATTAAAGGTGGAACTGCGACGAACATCGTGATGGAACATGTGCGGATGGTTGCAGAAGTTAGGTCAATCAACAGCGAATCCTGCAAGACGCAAATACAGCACATGAAAGACTTATTCGAAAAAACAACAGCAGAAATGGGTGGCGCGATTACAATAAAAGTATGAAAAACGGCGGCTACGGCTTTGACGCTAGCAATACCGTCGTCGAAATTGCCACCGAGATGATGGCGAATTAGAGATGACGGCTAATCACCAAGTAAGCGGCGGTGGTAGTGACGCCAACATTTGTAACGAACAAGAATTAAGAAACGACCAACTTATCGATCGGCTATGAAAAAATTCACACCGCTCACGAGTACATTCCAATTCGTGAATTAGAAAAAGCGATGGTATTAGCATACGAAATTGTGAAGCAAGCGGCCTCCGAATAAACTCACAATTCTATCTACATGTTAAAGTTCGCAACACAATCCGTAACCCTTCATAGACTGAACATGGTAAGACTAATTAGATTGAAGGTGTTTGAATGAAATATTTAGTGAAACAATTTTTACTCGTAGCAGTATCCATTGCGCTTATCGGCGCCAGTATTAACCTGTTTTTAGCACCGCATCACATTGCGGCAGGTGGTGTTACTGGGATAGGTATATTAGTAGAGCAGGCGCTGGGGATTCCTCTGGCACTTACGGTGTTAGTTCTAAACGTTGTGATGCTAATACTAGCATTCCTATTCCTAGGCCGCGCAGTATTTGTTAGATCATTTCTGGGAAGCCTACTTTTACCATTATCACTCGCTATTATTCCCGAAACGATGCTCGCGCAAGATCGCTTACTATCGGTTATTTTCGGCAGTATGATTTTTGCGATTGGTGTCGCGATTCTCTATCGCATTGAAGCTTCTAGCGGTGGGACAACGATTCCACCACTGATTTTGAAGAAATATTTCAACTTGAATACATCGCTTGGTCTATTTTTAGTGGATGCGATCATCGTTATTTTCAATATTTTCGTATTTGGAGTAGACGAATTTTTATTCGCGATTCTCTCACTTATTTTAGTTGCCATTATTATGAATTATCTAGAAACAGGTCTCAAAAAACGCAAAGCTGTCATGATTATGAGCGACGACAAGATCGAAGAAATAAAGGCAGGATTACTGGAAGAGATGGGGCGTGGCGTCACGGTTTTCTCCGTATCAGGCGGATTTACTGGAAGCGAAAAAACGATGCTAATGGTCGTTTTAGAAACACGCGAATACCAGTTGGCTTTAAAAATGATCAATTCCATTGACAAGAAATCTTTCGTCATTGCATATACTGTTTCCGAAGTTCACGGACTTGGTTTCAGTTACCACACAATTGAATAAAAAGAAAAAAACACCAAAACGAGGTGATTTATATGAATCCAGTTACAGCTTTTACAATAATTATGTCCATATGGGTGATCAGTGATTTCGTATCTAAAAAAACCAAATCGTTGATATCATCATTACTCGTGGCATCGATTATTTTCCTTATTGGATTTAAAACGAACGTATTTCCAGAAGATCTGCTCAGTAGTTCCTCGTTACTCGCGCTAGGTCAAACTGTTGTAGGCTTTATCATCGTTCATATCGGAACCATGATCAGCCTCGACGAATTGAAAAAACAATGGAAAACTGTTGTGATTGGCGTGGCTGCAGTCGCAGGTATCGCGGCATTCCTTTTCTTTATTGGTTCCTTTTTTCTAGATGAAAACTTCGTTATTGGAGCGATCGGGGCAATCAGCGGTGGTACGATCTCGGTTATCATCGTCCAAGAATCCGCACTGGCATCAGGGCTAGTACTTGTAGCCGTTTTCCCAGTCCTCATCGCGGCATTCCAAGGCCTCATCGGTTTCCCGTTGACATCGCTCATCTTACGTAAAGAAGCGAAGCGGATAAAAGGAGAATACCACACAGGAGCGCTCAAAGTAGAAAAGGTAGAGGAACATCATGAAGAAGCATCCAAAACAATACTACCAAAAGCGCTACAAACAACGGCGGGCACACTATTCGTCGTTGGGATCGTGGTGATGCTTTCCGTGTATATTGACGGAATCACAAATGGTGTCTTAAACACATTCGTTGTCGCCCTCTTATTCGGTATCGCATTACGCACATTCGGCGTCGTGAAACCAAATATCTTAAGCGGCATCGATGCTTACGGTCTCATGATGTTAGCCATCTTGATCATTATTTTTGGACCACTAGCCACATCTTCTGTTGAAGATCTCGTAGCACTTATCGGGCCACTTTGCATTGCCTTTGCAATCGGTGTAACAGGAAGCGTCGCGTTCTCGGCCATCATGGGTAAAATCCTTGGCTACAGCATCTCGATGTCCATCGCAATCGGGCTCACGACACTATATGGCTTTCCAGGAACGATGATTTTGAGTCAGGAGGCCGCGAGAAGTGTTGGTGAAAACGAACAAGAAGTCGCGGCAATCGAAGGCCAAATTTTACCGAAGATGATCATCGCAGGTTTTTCAACAGTGACGATAACTTCCGTCGTGCTTACTAGTATCATAGCAGAATTCATTCATTAAATTTTTTATAGCGCGGAGAGGAGCGCACAGTTCCCCTCCGCTTTTTTCATGTATGGGTTTACCTTGGCGTCAAAGAGGCTATGTGTAGTAAGATTAGATGAAAAAGGAGATGAGCAAAACATGGCACAACTAGGTGGAAATAAACAAGGTTCAGAGCACGATGAAATACGGCTATTTTACGGAGAAGGCTTGTCCGAACAACCACTTCCACGCTACGAAATCCCAGCAAACACGATGCCAGCCGGTGCGGCGTACGATTTTATCATGGATGAACTCAGAGACGAAGGAAGCGCCCGGCAAAACTTAGCGACATTCGTACAAACTTGGATGGAGCCCGAAGCACAGCAACTCATCATGAACACTCTCGACAAAAATGCTGTCGACAAATCGGAATATCCGCAAACCGCAGAAATCGAAGAACGTTGCGTCAACATTATCGCGAACCTCTGGAATGCCGATCAACGCGACGAATTCATCGGAACCTCGACGGTTGGTTCGTCCGAAGCCTGCATGTTAGGAGGTATGGCAGCCCTTTTCAGGTGGAAAAAACAAGCGCGCGAACTTGGCCTCGATATGAGCAAACGCCCAAATATGATTATTTCGTCGGCGTACCAAGTCGTTTGGGAGAAATTTGGCGTCTATTGGGATATCGAACTCCGTGAAGTTCCCGTTACTAAAGAATGTCTTGCTCTTGATCCCGACAAAGCGGTTGACCTCATCGATGACTACACTATTTGCGTCGTGGGCATCATGGGCTTAACCTACACCGGTCGCTACGATGACATCAAGGCATTGGACACCGCGATCACGGCATATAACGAAACAAGCAGGGTAAAAGTCTACATTCATGTCGATGCAGCATCAGGAGGCTTATACACGCCATTTATGGAACCTAATCTAGAATGGGATTTCCGTCTCGACAATGTCAAATCGATCAATACATCCGGACACAAATACGGCCTCGTTTACCCCGGCGTCGGTTGGGTAGTCTGGAAGGACAAAGAATGGCTACCAAAAGAGCTCGTATTCAACGTCAGCTATCTCGGCGGCGACATGCCAACCATGGCCATTAATTTTTCACGGCCCGCAAGCCTTATCGTTGCTCAGTACTACTTATTCCTGCGTCTAGGCTTCGAAGGCTTCCGTCAAGTCCACGCACGAACGCAAAAAGCAGCCAAATACATCACGAAAGAACTCAAAAAACTAGACATGTTCGAAATCATCAACGGTGCCGATCAGCTTCCAGTCATTGCGTGGACTCTAAGAGAAGACGCCGATGTCGAATGGGATCTATACGACCTATCAGATTTCTTGCGAATGCGCGGTTGGCAAGTTCCAGCGTACCCACTACCCGCAGATTTAGAAGAAATAGTCGTTCTGCGCGCCGTTATCAAAGGCGATTTCAGTTACGACTCCGCACTTCTCTTTGTCCGTGATCTCAAAGCAACCATCGAAAAACTCGAAGAATCACATGTTTTGCCAAGTGCGAATAACCATCCCAAGAAGCCTCACGGGTTTACGCATTGAACGATGAAAGAGGGATGAATGTAATGATTCGTCCTCTTTTTTTGAAAAAAACCCTGAAAATAGCTTGACGCAGGGGCTGAAACATGTTTTAATAAGGGAGTGCCAAAAATGGTGCGGCAAAAAGGTTCCGTGGTGTAGGGGTTAACATGCCTGCCTGTCACGCAGGAGATCGCGGGTTCAAATCCCGTCGGGACCGTCAAATAAGAATCGCGTTTTGTTTAGGATTTCACTATCCTAGACAAAACGCGATTTTTTCGTTATAGATTTAGTTTTACGCCACGACAACCGCGGTCCCAGAAGCTGTCACCATCAACATGCCATTATCCGCACCAAGTACTTCATAATCGATGTCCACGCCAACAACCGCATTCGCACCCAGTTTCGCCGCACGTTCTTCCATTTCCCGAATGGCTTCCTCACGAGCCGTCACCAACTCCTGTTCATAGCCCTCCGAACGTCCACCAAAGAAATTACGCAATCCCGCGCCAATATCCTTCATAAAATTAACCCCTGTAATTACCTCACCAAAAACAATCTGCTTATACTCTACAATCTGTTTGCCATCTACACTTGGCGTTGTCGTTGAAATCATGTTCCACTACCTCCTGATTTTTATGATACTATGACATTAAAATAGCACATTCGGCTAGAAAACACAAAAGAAGTACCAAATCCACACGCCAATTTTTCCACTATCACAATGTGTAATGAGATTGCTGCACGATAATTTTTTTCAATTGGTCCAAATCTCGCTTAGCTGGCGGCATATGCCATACGAGGACAGGACTACTATTCGGAGACTCAATTGGAAAATCACTAATAATTAAATCATACTGGCGCCAATGCTCTGTCGGTTGCAACTCCTCACAAAACACCACCAACTCCTCCGAGTAATATTTCCGAATCTCCATTTTCATATACTCTTCCCACAAAAAGCCGTTTTTCGAAATAATTTTCACATGAAGCCGTTTCGTGTAACTAGAATTTAATAAAGTGATGTTAAATAAATCATGTAGATACTTTAAAATCGTGGACTTGTTATCTCGTATATATTTATATTCTGGTTGCCCCTCATATTTCGACAACACCGCCTCGATATCTGCAATATCAACTTTATTAGGCAAATACTTAGTCGAAAAATAATCAATATCAAGAATCAGATGCGTTTTATCCACAAAGGCAAAGCGAGACAGATAATCGATGACACTCACCAAAATAACTTCCCTATCGATTGGACTGTCACCCAAAATGTTCATAAGATCAAGCACTAACTTAAACCGTTGTGGCCGCAACTCTTTTTCATATTGGATTCGAAGTTGAATTTGGTCACGCTCAATATAAGTAAAAGAAGTTAAAAAGAAGATTTTCAAGATAATATAGCGCTCTCCGATAGTTAAAGAAGTGCCGAGACAATCCTCTAAATCGCTAAAATCGATGCCATCAATATCATAAAAAGTGGACAATTCTTTCCAATGTGCTGCGTCTTTTTCATCAAAATTCATAGCAAAGCCTTGTTTAGCGCGGGTTAAAGAAACACCAATGGCAATAGCATATTCCAACCGCGAACTAACAGAGAAATATATATCCGATTTTTTTTCTAATTTTTTGATAAACGAGTGTACATATTCGATATCAATTTCATCTATCACCCAGCCAGAGTACGGATAAGCCTTACTAAAAAGGTGAAAATAGAAAAAGCGAACATTCATTTCATTTCCCTGGACTTGCAATGGTTCGGTATTCAAGATTAATCGGCTCTGCGCTAGAAATGTATCCACCTCCTTTAACTTCAAATAGAAGGAAGCAAGACTAACAAAATTTTCTTCCGCCCAATCTGGAACGTTAAGCGAGGTATTGTGAAAAGTAGATAAGGAAAGTTGAAATAGATCACTGTTGCAAATCATGTAGGCCGTTAAGTAATCAAAATTTATGTTATCCGCAACTTTCAGATATATGAACCTGTCTTTTTCCTCAATATGTGACATATCTTCAGGAAAAATTTCATTAAGGTGTGCGATATCACTATTTAGCGTATTCATGGAAGTCTCAATAGAAGAAAGTAACTTTTTCTTGGATAGCGACGTAGTAGCGAAAAACAATTTATTCAGTAGCTTTAGACGCCGGTAAGCCGTTGCAGGAACGACATATTTCATAATATTAACCCCCTCATACTAGTTACTAACAATCCTAAAACTATTACCCATAAAGGTCAAATCGTAAGCGTAGAAATAATACAATATCACTCAAAGTTTCAATAAATCGTTATATTTGCGAAAAAATAATCCATTAATGTAGAACAGCACTAGTAACCTTCCGTGATAGTATCAATATTGTAGTTAGTTAAAGGGAAGGAAGTGAGACGAATAATGATGAATCAACAAACGAAAGAGATGCATTTCTTATACAATTCCGAGACAGTCACTCAAGAATTCAGCGAACATAAATTTTATTATTTTCTGCAAAAAGATCTGTTTTCGCCAATAGAAGGCACGATTAAAAAATTCAAAAAACATGAGTTTCTTATAACTGAGAAGGAGATGGTCGATGAGATATATTTTATTCAAAGCGGCTGCGTCATGGCAATGAAAAATTATTCGCGCGTGATAGATTTTTATACAGAGGAAGATATTGTAGGTTTTGATTGCTTATTATTAACCGACTTGGCGGCCCATTCATTCAAAGCGATATCGGATGAAGTGTTAATCATGAAATACAAAAAATCGGAAATCATCGAAAAAGTTCTAAATGCACAAGAAGGTTATTTATATCATTATGTACACATGCAAAACCAAATAAAACGCCTACTAGAAAAAGAAGAGTTGTTGCGGCAGCCCTCCGAAAAACGCATTGGTTTTGCCCTACTCCAAATTATTAAAGGATGTGGCGCTAGAAAAAGGTATAGCGAGCTTGTGACATTTCCAAAACACATCAACAAAGGCATCTTAGCAAAGTACACAAACCTCAATCCAAACACAGTTACCAATGTACTACAAAAACTTCAAGAAGAATCAATCATCCAAGTAATCCAGCGAACCATGCATGTTAATGTATTGAAACTTCAATCCAAATTAAGTTAGCAGTTTAGGTTCATTCTATAAAATACATTATTCTACGCAGTTATTTAGAATACGCCAGTTTTTGCTGAATTAGCTGGTAAAGTGTAAGTAAGGCAAGAGACACAGAAATTTTTTAGGAGGTAAACGGATGAGGAATAATATCGCAGAGATGCAATTCTTATATAACCAAGAAAGTATTTCGACTCAATTCAGCAAAGAAAAGTTTCGCCAGTTTTTACAAGAAGATATGATTTTCCCACTAACAGGAGTTACAAAGAAGTATCGCAAAAATGATATTATCATCCCAGAAGGCGAAGTGACAAACGAAATCTACTTTATCGAATCTGGTAACATTGCAGCGATGAAAGAAGGCGAAAAGGTCATTGATTTTTACGCAAAAAACGACATCATTGGTCTAACAGATCTCCTATTAGATAGCCAGTCAGAATGCTCTTTCCAAGTGATATCTAATGAACTTATCCTAAAAAAGTACGATAAAGAAAACATCATTGAAAAAGTAATTAATACACAAGAAGGTTATTTCTATCACTACGTCCATATGCAAAATCAAGTCAGCAGAATGATGGAAAAAGAAGAACTTCTTAGATTACCATCAGAACAGAGAATCAGCCTAGCATTACTGATTTTAGGCACAGAATTCGGTGAAGAAACAAATGATCCAGACCTTCTCTGTTTCCCGAAGGCCATCAGCAAAGGAATGATCGCACAATACACCAACCTGAACCCGAATACAATCACAAACGTACTACAAAAACTAGAAGAAGCGGATATTCTTTTCCCAGCTAGAAGAGCATTCCATATCGATACATTCAAGCTACAGATCAAGCTAGAAGGAGTTTTATAAAAAGATTACTAATAATAGTATTTATAATATCGGAATTTTCGATAAACTATGGTGCTAAAACAGAAAGGATGGAAGTAAATGAAATTATTTAAAAAGAAGCAAGCCGCAGAAACACACCACAGACGAAAAAAAACGAGCGAGCCACAAAAACTAATCGCGAAATTGAGCCCCAAATCACCGCATTCCGAGCAATTTCGCTCGATACGTACCAACATCGAATATTCAAGCGTTGACAAAGAGATAAAATCAGTCCTTATCACGTCCTCCGAGCCTGATTCAGGGAAATCCATCATCTGCGCAAACTTAGCCGTCGTATTCGCTCAACAAGGTAAAAAAACACTGCTCATTGATGGCGATCTACGCAAACCAACCGTGAAAAAAATATTTCCAGAAGCGAAGACACATGGACTCACGGGTATTCTCACAAATAAAATAACCATCCAGGACGCCATATGTGATACAGATGTCAAGGATTTATACGTACTACCAGCAGGAATCGTCCCACCAAATCCATCCGAGCTATTAGGTTCTGCAAAAATGCAACAAGTATACGCTGAACTCTACGAACAATTTGACCAAATCATCTTTGACACCCCACCAATCCAGCTCGTTGTCGACGCCCAGCTACTCTGTTCACTCGTTGACGGCTCCATCCTGCTTGTCCGCAACGACCATTCCTCCAAAGAGAACAGCAAAAAAGCGCTTGAAAAACTACAATCAGGAAAAGCACGCGTACTTGGTAGTATCTTCAATAACAATAAAATGAAAATGGCCGGGTACTATTACGCCGAATGATGGGCGAATAATCTATAAGGAGGTGCATGCCGTTTGTAAATAACAATATAACCAAAATAATCACGAAATAAAGCATTAAAAAGAAAGTCATAAAAGGTTCAAGAACAAGTGGTTTCGTTTCTATATTAGTAGAAAACAGACTTTAATTTCTGCTCTATACTAATAAGTGTAGTCACCGCCAAGATAACAAGTTAGTGAGTATCCAAGTTTGGTGAACTCAACAAATATTAAAACAAGGAAGAGGTATTATTTTTATGAAAAAGCAACAAATCAAAAAATTAGTAAGCACGCTAACAGTAGCATCTATCATCGGAGCGAGTGTGGTAACTCCATTTAATGTTTTCGCAAATCCAGCTCAAGCGGCAGAAGGAATTCAAGTAGCATCCACACCAGTTTACGAATACAACGGCAACAAATTCCAAAACGTATTTTTAGATCTTAGCAGTCAAAATATTTATTTTCCAATAGTTCAAATCACAGATGATGTTCTTTACATCGATATGACACTCGTGTGGAAAAACTACGGAATTCGAGTAATCCTTCCGAATGGCCAAACTTTTGATAGATATAAAAGCTTGACGAAAGGTACGTATGATTATTACACTGTTGACCTGAAAGCTCTAAATGGCGGAACGATTCAATTAAGAACGTTAAACCCAAATGGCTCCTATGAACGCGCTGGAATATCAACAATTACTCTGAACACATCAGGTAACACAGGCGTAGCAATTAACACATACGGTCAAGCGGTATACAACTTGTTCAGCGACAGCACATTCACAAAACTGGGTACGAACGTAACGCAAAGTGACATTAACGCAGCAAAAGCACTAGCGGCCAATGTACCAAACTCTACCGAAAAAACAAATCTAACTAATTTAGTAAATAAAGCGCAAAGCGTCCTTGATGCTGACAACAAGAAAAAAGATGACGACGCACGAATTGCGGTAAATGCACTTTTCAACAATAACTCACCAAGCACAGACGTAATTAAACCAGAAACAACGCAAGGTTCAATCAATGCAGCACAAGCTCTAGTAAATCAAGTAACAGACCCAACGAAAAAAGCACAAATGCAAACGGACCTAGACAGAGCTAAAGAACTACTAACAACACGCGATGTTTCACAATCTGAATCAGCAAAACAAGCAGTAGCAAACAAAGCAGTGAAAGAATTATTTGTTAATGATTCACCAGCAAGTAACGAAATCAAAGCAGCAACAAACCAAAAAGCAATCGATGACGCACAAGCAACAATTAATGCTATTGTTGATCCAGCGACTAAAAGTGCACTACAAGCTGACCTAAACAAAGCACAAGCCTTACTAGACGCTCGCGGTAGTGCCGATCAAGCAGATAAAGAACAACAAGCGGTTGCAGGCTATCTTGTAAACCAATTATTCAAAGATAACACACCAAAAACAGATGCAATTAAAGATGTAACAACACAAGCAAAAATTGATGAAGCGCAAATCCAAGTAGACCTTGTAAAAGATCCAGCAGCACAAGTTACACTACAAAGAAACTTGAACCGTGCCCAAACACTTTTAAATGCTAAAAACGCTTTGAATCAAGCAGAAAAAGATCGTCAAGTAGCAGCAGACAACGCTGTAAATGCTTTATTCACAAGTAACAACCCAGCAACAGATGCAATCAAACCAACAACGAATCAAAAAGCAATTGATGATGCACAAAAAGTAGTAAATGCAGTAACAGACCCAGCAAAACAAGTAGAGTTACAAGTAGATCTTGATAAAGCCCAAAGTCTTTTAGATGCAGCAGTAGCAGCAGAAAAAGCAAAACAAGCAGTAGCAGAAAAAGCAGTCAATGAATTGTTCACAAACAACAGCCCACTAACAGGTGCAATCAAACCAGCAACGGATCAAAAAGCAATTGATGATGCGCAAAAAGTAATTGATGGCGTAACAGACCCAGCGAAAAAAGCAGCACTACAAGTAGATTTAGATAAAGCACAAAGCTTACTTGACGCAGCGGTAGCAGCAGAAAAAGCAAACAAAGCAGTAGCAGAAGAAGCAGTTAATGCCTTATTCACCAGCAATAAACCAACAACAAACACAATCAAACCAACAACAAACCAAGCAAAAATCGATGAAGCGCAAGAACTAGTTGATGCTGTGAAAAACCCAACTGAACAAGTAGCACTACAAGCAAACCTAGATAAAGCACAAGCACTTTTAGATGCAGTAACAGACGGTGCAGCAGCAGAAAAAGCGAAACAAGAAGCAGCAACAACAGCAGTAAACGAGTTATTCACAAACAACCTACCAACATCAAATGCAATCAAACCAACAACAAACCAAAAAGCAATTGATGACGCACAAAAAGTAGTAAGTGCAGTAACAGATCCAACGAAAAAAGCAGCACTACAAAAAGACTTGGATAAAGCACAAAGCTTACTAGATGCAGCAGCAGAAAAAGCAAAACAAGAAGCAGCAACAAAAGCAGTAAACGAGTTATTCACAAGCAATGATCCAGCTACAAACGCAGTTAAACCAACAACAAACCAAAAAGCAATTGATGACGCACAAAAAGCTGTAGACGCAGTAACAGATACAGCGAAAAAAGCAGCACTACAAAACAACCTAAATAAAGCCAAAGAATTGTTAGCAGCACCAACAACAGGTACAGTAAAACCAAATGAATTCACAATTGGCGATAAATATATCACAGGAACGTATTCAGGTGACGTTGCTAGTATATCCATGTTATTAAATGGCGAAGACAACAAATTTAATGGTGCGACACTAAAAAATGGTGAATTCAGCTTCTATGTAAATGACAAAAAAATCAAGAAAACAGATGTAGTAACTATGGTAGCTTACGACAAATCAGGTAAAGAATTGTCACGACAACAAGTGAAGTATACAGCTATTTCAGCAGGTACAATTACACCAAAAGAAATGACAATCCCAGGCGACAAGAACATTACTGGAACATATACAGGCGATGTAGCTTCGATTACAGTGGATGTTAAACGCGGAGAAACAGTAACAACTTACAAAGGCGGAACAGTGGGCAATGGTACATTCACTTACTACAGCCAAGATAAAATCAAAGCATCTACAGACGTAGTTACTGTGAAGGCATTTGACAAAGATGGTAAACAATTAGATACAAAAGTTATCAAATTAAAAGCAGCAGTAGTAGAAACAAAAGGAGCAATCACACCAGATACTTTTACAGTTGGTGGTAAAAACATTACTGGAACATTTACAGGTGATGTGAAGTCACTTAAAGTAACAGTTGCAGGAACTCTTTACACTGGCGGCGGTACAATCAATACGGATGGTACGTTCAAATTCTACGTACTTGGTAAAACAATCGTAGCAGGCGATGTCATTGAAATTCAAGCACTAGACAAAACAGGTAAAGTATTAGATACAAAAACAGTCGTAGCAAAATAAGGTGATAAGCTAGAATAGAGAGTTTGGGACAGAGCCAGCAGATTTAACGAGGCTACGTCTCAAACTCTTTTTCAAAAAATGAAAGGAGCACACTATGCCTATCAAAAAAATAACTCGAATCTCAATTCTTCTAAGTGTAGCAATCCTGATATTTAGCTTAGTACCATTTACCCCACAAGCTTCCGAGGCATCTTTCATTCCTACTGTAAATCTAATGACGACCGTAGGAACAGAAATCCAATTACCTAAAGAAGTGAACGAAGCAAATAACCAGTATAAACTATCCAAAGTAGCTGTTCATTGGAATCCGACAGCACCCGAAATATTCGAGAAAACAGGGAAATATGAAATCACAGGTAAAACAATAACGAGCAATCAGGCAGTCAAAGCAATCGTACATGTTTTTTCAAACAGCAAACCAATTAATATAGCTGCGGTTGGAGACAGCATCACATACGGAATGAATGTGGAAAGTCCCACTGTGAACGGATATCCAAAACAATTGAACAATCGATTAGGCCCAAAATACAACGTGATGAATCTCGGAAATAGTGGCAAGACATTGTTAGAAAGCGGAAATGATCCCTATATCAAAACAAGCGAATACACAAATAGTTTAGCTTCGAATCCAGACGCGGTAATCATTCAATTAGGAACCAACGACGCTAAACCGACCAATTATTCTAAAATTAATAACTACGTGGATGATTATCTGAAATTAATAAATCAATACAAATCATTAAGCACAAAACCAATTGTGTACATCTCATTACCCCCAAAAGTTTTTAAAGCAGCCTATTTGATTAATCCAAGTAATGTCGAAAAAATTCTGCCAAAAATAGTTGAAACTGCCGAACGCGCAGGAGTCGATGTTTCCATAATAGATAATAACACAGCCTCACTAGGAGCAGAAGAATTCATACCAGATGGTGTTCATCCTAATGGCAAAGGCGCCGCTATTTTAGCCAATAATGTATACCATAGTTTAACAGGAGAACAGCCCATTTTGACAGGAAAGGTAGTAGCTAAGGTTTATGACACAAGCTATGGCGCAATCAATGCAATGAACGCTAGCCAAGAATTATTTTTAACGAATATAGCCAATCAGAATTGGGTCTCTTTTAAAAATGTTAACATGGACAAGAACATTGGCGAAATAGAACTGATGGCCAAATCACCCTACGATAATGTGACAGTAGAAGTTAGATTGGGGAGCTCAGAAGGTGCGAAAATTGGAAGTAAGTTATTGAAAAAATCGAGCATAAGCACATCAAATATTATACCGATATCTAAAATGACTGGCGACCAAGACGTATTCTTCGTATTCACTAATCCCTCTAGTAATGCGAGCACAGAAATTGCCCAAATGGAGGCAGTAGACTTCAATTATGGTACAGAAGAAAATGGATCGCCACGATACAAAGGTGGAAGCCAATTTCAAAATATAATCGAGCAAAGTTACGCTTCTCAAAACCAATATTTAAATAATGTTTCTATATAAGGGCGGAACAATAAACCCAGAGGGCACATTCAAATTTTATATGTTGGATAAATTAAAGAGTCAAAGCGACACGATGATCGTAGAAGCTTTTGACAAAGCTGGTAAACTATTAGATACAAAAGTAATCAAAAAATAATTCTAAGCAAACAAAAAACACCTGGTTCAGTACATAATCAGGTGTTTTTTGTGCAAAATATGAAACTAGGTTCAAGCTTACTATTAATAATCTTTCATCGCATCATCCAACACTTTTTTCAAAGTCGCTGCTGAATTCGCCATTTGTTCTTTTTCCACGTCATTCAGTTTCATCTCAACAACGTGGCGCACACCTTTACGGTTCACGACAGCCGGCGCACCGATATACACGTCATCCAAGCCATAATGCCCGTCCATATATACAGATAATGGCAAAATCGCGTTTTCGTTATTCAGAATCGCTTTTGTAATCCGGGCAAGTGCCGCTGCAATCCCGTAGAACGTTGCGCCTTTCTTATTGATGATCTCATAAGCTGCGTCACGAACGCTAACAAAAATCGTATCCATCGCGCCTTGCTCGTCTTCCTCGATCCATTCCATAATTGGCAGTCCACCAACCGTTGTATGGCTCCAAGCTGGGAACTCTGTATCGCCATGCTCACCAAGAATGTAACCATGGACATTACGCGCATCGACTTTCAAATAATCCGCAATCGACATCCGGAAACGCGCCGTATCGAGACTCGTACCAGAACCAATCACGCGCTCTTTTGGCAGACCAGAGAATTTCCAGGTCGCATAAGTAAGAATATCAACAGGGTTCGACGCAACTAAGAAGATACCGTCAAAACCGCTTGCCATAACCTCATCCACAATCGATTTCATAATACGTATATTACGGCTCACCAAGTCAAGTCTTGTTTCCCCAGGCTTTTGCGCCGTACCAGCCGTGACAACAACGATATCCGCATCGTGACAATCGCTATAGTTTGCCGAGTAAATTTTCTTAGGAGCTGAAAAAGGTACTGCGTGGCTTAGATCCATCGCATCCCCAATCGTTCTATCCTTATCTATATCAATGATCCCGAACTCTTGCCCGATATTTAGATTCACACAAGCAAATGCATAACTAGAACCAACTGCTCCGTCTCCAACCAAAATGATTTTTTGATGATCTTTCATTTTTAAATTCCTCCTTCAAAAATACGATCTACTAGTACAGTATAACACGTAACCTTCATTTGTGAAACCTTGAACTACTTGAAGTCTCAAAAGTGTTACATAAAAAAGATGTAAGCGTTATAACACAGTTTTTATTAAAAAGAATTCTCTTTATCTTTAGCCTTAAATAGCGCAACGTAAACCCTTATTGTTTCATTTTTTTTCAGAAAGGGTATATGATGGAGGTGTACAACATAAATTGAATGAGTGGAGTGATTTTTTTATGGCAACAACATTAGAGGTCCAAAAAAGAGAAACAAAACCGCATTCGAACATAACGTCTATCCGTAATGCAGGTAGAATTCCAGGTGTTATTTATGGTTACAAGGCAGAAAACGTGCCAGTATCCGTAGACTCTTTAACATTTATTAAAGCAGTTCGAGATAACGGCCGAAATTCCGTATTTTCAGTAACGGTTGACGGAGCAAAATTAAATGTACTATTACACGATTACCAAATAGACCCATTAAAGGGGGACATCGAGCACATCGATTTACTAGCGGTAAACATGTCTGAGGAAGTAGAAGCAAATGTGAGTATCAACTTAGTTGGTGATTCCAAAGGCGTGAAATCTAGCGGCGTCTTACAACAAGTTTTATATGAAATCACTGTTTCCGCTACACCAGATAAATTACCAGAAGTAGTCGAAGTCGATATCACAGATCTTGATATTGGTGATTCCATCGCCGTATCAGACATCCCTAAAAATGCCGATTACGAAGTGATTACTGATGTAGAAGAAGTAATCGCGACCGTATCTGCGCCACGTGTTGCAGATGAGCCAGAGACAACGAGTGAAGTTGCAGAGCCAGAAGCGGTACATGGTTCTGAGGGAACTCCTGATCAATAAAATTTCAACCTTATCATATTTTCAAAAACCGAGTAATGAGGGTGCTAATACCCCTTCGTTGCTCGGTTTTTTTGTTTTGTTCACAATTTAGACACATTTGTTCACAATTACACGAAGGTTTACATAGGTTTTGGAACGGGGAAATAGATTCAGATAAGTAAACAAGCCATTTTTATAAAATGTAAGGTAAAAATTAGGTTGCTAATAAATGATAAAAATTATACATTTTTAGATAATTGGAGGTAGTGAAGATGAGAAAAGGAATATTAGTTTTTTTAAGTTTTGCGTTTGTCTTGATAGTCGGGTTATTCATTCCGGGCACAAGTGCAAAAGCTATGATATTAAATCTGAAACCGGGGACAACGACAGAAATCAAAGCATATAACACCCAAGCCTTACAAACGGCAATAAACACATCAAAAACCGCTATTACGATCCCAAAAGGAAATTTTGAAGTGACAGGAAGTATTATTTTGAAATCAAATGTCACGCTGATTGGAGCAACTACCAATCCGGCCGACTCTAAAATAACGCTCAATAATGGGCCAATGACGACAGAAATCGGTAAGGGCGTTACAACTGTCAACAACTTGCAAATCCGGAATTTCACGCTTCAATACAATGCAAACATGCCAAAATACGATTTTATGCAGCACAATGTTCATGTGTACCAGAGTAATTTGCTCGAGATTGGATCGGTGACTAAGGCAGAATCCACCGCTAATTATCACGCGACCTACAAAAAAATCACAAAAAACAACATTCAGGTGCAAAACATGATTTTAAACGCAAATAAAGTCGGTTCAGCCGTATTAAGTATCGCTAAGGCTAATAATGTAAATATATCCAATAATCAAATATTAAATTCAGGATTACAAAGTGGTGTTACGGCGAGTTATACAGATAACTTGCGAATTGACGGAAATATTGTGCGGCATTCTGGTCGTTCAGGAATTAGTCTGTATCAAGGAAATGGCTCCGCTCGAGGTCCAATCTACATTCGCAACAATAAAGTCATCGATTGGATGGAGCGTTTCGGCGGATACCATTATAATGCCGCTCGTGCCTCTAAAATAACGCCGGATCAAATGGTCGACGGTGGAATTGACAGTTATGGTCCGGCAAATAACTACGTATCTGTGACAGGAAACAGCGTCTACCTTCAAAATAACAACGGAAAACGGATTATCGACAACCAAAAAATCGAACAGAAATGGGGCGTAAAAAACGCTCGATATGTCGGATACACTGGAATTCGCGGGAGCGGCATCCAGCATGCTATTTACCGCAATAATACCGTCACGATCAATAGCCCGGACACGCTCTCCTTTATCACCTTCAACTCAAGATTGCGCAACACGCTGACACCACCCAAATATATCCTAGTTGAAAACAATCATTTTACCGCTCAAAATGTTGGTTTTCCCGTTCGAATTTTTGGTGGGAGTAGTGATAATACGATGACATCAGGGATTGTGATTCGTCAAAATACGTTTAGGATTAACGGCGACATCCCGACATACTATAAAACGCTGATCGATGTTCGCGAGAAGATAGAAGTGATTAACGGTAAACGGACCTATTTTGACACCGCGTTTCTGACTGTAGCGAACAATAAGATTATTAGTAAAAATGTGAAACAAGTGGTTGCAGGCACCGCGATCCGTCCCGTTCCAACTGTTCGCACCGTATATATTGGTAAAAACACACTGAACGGTCGCGCTTTCCAAAATGTTGGGAGCAATTTAGATACAGTTGTTCAACTGCCCAGCTACAAAAAAGGCATTATCAGCGGTGGAATCATGTGGGCCGTGAACGACAAATCAGTTAAGACGATTCAGCTGAAAGACAGTGCTGGCAAAGCGCTCACGAAGCCATTAACGCTGAAAAAGAAAGCACTGATAAATTTCAACTGGAAGCCGATTTACAGCCCGAAACCAAAGTGGATTTGGATAACGAGTAAGATCGGGAGTAAAGTAACGACAAAGAAGATTCCGCTGTATTTATTTTAGAGATGGATGGGGCCTAGATGGATTCTAGGTCTTTTTTTGTGGATATGGTAGAATTTGAAGAGACAGAGATTATGCTAGTGGCGGATGCTGTTTCATCCAAAATGAAGCCGAGCTGAGAGTAGAAGAGAATGATCAGGGCTGTAATTGTCTAAATCTACATATATTTAAGTTGAGAAAGTTATCCACAAAAAAATATAGTAATGTGAATAAAAATATAAGAAGCAATGAATATATAAAACGAAACCCTTTGTGCCATAACGTATAGAAGCGTTATTAACATAAATCTATAAAGGCTATTATTCTGTGCATAACTTGTGGATAACAATAATTTGTGGAATCAATATGTCGTAGAGAACGTACATTCGGGCACGAAATATAGATTTACCTGTGGATATATATATTTATTTTGTGGATAAACTGTGCGTAATAATCTAAAATGCTGGGGATAAGTTTATAAGTGAATAATTTATCTAAAAAATGATAGAAACTAGAAATAAAATACACAAAAACATAGAAATCCGACCTGAAATCGACAAATTAATTAGAAAAGTTTAAATTTGAGTAAGGTATTGGTTGACGATGTGGTTAATTCGACTTATCATAATTAGGTAGCTGTCCAGATAAACCCATCCTTTGAGTAGGTTTATCCACAGTTTGTGTAACAAGAAAGAAGGAATCGTGTTGAAAAAGCCAATTTATAGTTGTGAGGAACATATCGAAGAAGCGCTTGATGACTGGATTTATGAGGTAGAAACGTTCCCGGAATTCAAGTTAGTAAACAACTCTCAAAATCTGTGGATAACCTGTGGATACTGTGAAAATAAAGCGATATATATAGTGGGGAACGAGTGTTCAGACACAAAATATAGAAATTGATTGTGGGTATGTGGATAAATTCTGTGGATAAAATGTTAGTAAAGGGTGAATAAGTTGTGAATATCCAGATTTTAACGGTAGGGAAATTGAAAGAGAAATATTTGATTCAAGGTATCGCGGAATACACAAAACGTCTCGGTCCGTATGCAAAAGTTACGATTACAGAAGTACCAGATGAAAAGGCACCGGAAATATTGAGTGAAGCAGAGATGGTGCAAGTAAAAGCGAAAGAAGGAGAACGAATTTTGGCGAAAATTGCAGATGATGTGCATGTGATTGCCCTAGCGATTGATGGAAAGCAGAAGAGTAGTGAAGAGTTTGCTTCTGGACTGGATCGACTGGCTACCTATGGGAAAAGCAAAGTAGCCTTTGTGATTGGCGGATCTTTAGGTCTTAGCGATGAGGTACTAAAGCGAAGTGATGAAAAATTATCATTTGGAAAGCTAACGTTGCCACATCAGCTGATGAGATTGGTTTTGGTGGAACAGGTGTATCGGGCTTTCCGGATTAATCGTGGGGAACCGTATCATAAATGATGCTATTTTTTTGATGGGAATGGCTTTGTGGAGCTGTTTGTGGAAGTAGTGAATTGGATTCGTTTTTTCAGGGTTAAGTGAGGCTGTATCGGGATGGACTGGTACGCCTCATTTTTGTGTTTCGGATTAAGAGAGGCTGTATCGAGAGTGACTGGTACACCTTGCTTTTGGTTTCTTACACTGTAGTCGTTTCTTTTCTTTCCAATAAAATCAATGGTATAATCAAGGATATGTATGAGAGTATGATCCAATTATTACACAGAAAATCCAACTAGAAAGGAAGCAAAGCGATGTCAAAGAAAATCCAATTACCAAGCGGGCGTTTAGCTGAGCATACCAAAGAAATCGGCAGTAGCGCCAATGATATATCGTTCAATCTACAACCAACGATGTCTTATTCGACGAGTTCGGCACGCCAATTGGTACAAAGTAGTATGGACGCCGCGCACATGATTCAAGCTATGCCAGAAGCGTTCAACAAGGACGTGCAAAATCTAAAAAATGTCGAGCAAGCATTTGTCGCCTCCGAGAAAGCGATAGCGGATATGTGGAGTAAAGCGCTTGATTTAGAGAAATAAAAACGGACATGAGGAGTGAAAAGAAGGGATGAAACAGCAGGAAGAAGCAGTACGAAGGAGTATCGAGAAACGACGAGAATTAGAGGATGTGGAGCGTGAATTCAGACAGTTGAAACGTCAACAAGATGATTTGCTTTCACGAATTGGAAATGCATGGCGGGGAAACCACTCGGAGAACAAACTAGGCGCCATTGCATTAGATTTAGCGCAGGAACAACGCATGACACAAAAGAAACTCTACAACTTAGATGACCAGCTACAAGCAGAACACAAACAAGCAAAAGCTGACGTCGAACGAGCGAAAGAGGCGAAAGCGGATGCCACGCATTGATATAGGCGAAGTACGTTATTTTGTCGAGCAGTTTCTAAGAGAGTCCCAGAAATTAAAGGACGTACTAACAAACTATCGAAAAGCAGTCGCGAAAATAATAGCGGATGGTGACATCAAGGGAGAAATCGCAGACAGCGCGAAGAAATACTACCAAACAGTGCACTATCCGATTATCGATACAACCAAGGCATGTATGACCGATGCTGAAGAAATTCTCAAGAAATACACCACCGATTTTCATAATCAGGTTGATCCATCGATGAATGCGCGAATTGATTCCGATGAATTACAAGAACTCCAAGCCGAAGTCCGAAAATGTCAAAATCGCTATGAAGACTTATTGGTGAAGATGAAATCAATGGCTGGCGGTTCCTCGTTAGGGCAACAAATCGGTATGCAATTAGGGATGCAAACGGCGATGGGGCAATTACAGCATGAAATGCAAATCATTGAACGCTATCTCGACTTTGATATGAGCCACCAAAATGTCATGCAAGATGTGCTGAGCAAGTTGTATCAAGTGAAGCAAGGCTTAGCTGAAATTCAAAGTAGTAAAGCATTCAATACCGTCAGCCACACATTCAACACAAAAGCGCTACATATGGGCTGGCTAGATGGCATGGTAACCGAGAAAAAGCCGAAGCAATATAACTTTGACGACTACACAAAAACGTTGGAGGGCAGCTATTGGGTGCTGAGTAAAAATGGCATCACCGATCAAGAAAGCGCAAAAGCAACCATTGCTTACAACGATGCCATAAAAGATGGTACAATCAAACTAGCCGATGAAGAATCAGGCGACTTTATGACCGATTATATGCTTAATGCGGTTAAAGGCATCAATATGCTGAATCCAGATCAACCATTAACCAAGATGCAAAGTTTCTCCATTATTGCAGGAGTCATGACTGGTATGGTTGTTATCAAAGGTCGCGGCATGGTTTACAAGAAAAGTAATATTAGCAAGGTTGAATCTGAACTTAAAATCAAAGAATATGGTGAACCAATTGTTATTAAAAAATCCATTAATTCTGGATTAGTTAGAAGTTATATTAAGGATGTAGAACAGAGGACGAGCCGTAAGTTGGCTAAAATTCAAATAGATGCTCTAAAGGACGCATTGCGAACAAAAGAGTACACGAAACTGACTCCAGCAGAAACAAAAGCGCACAGAAGCAGTTTCAAACCAGTGAAAAATTCGCTTATTACTGAGTGGGAATTAAAAATGAAGCAGACTTGGCCGACATATACTGAGGAAGTAATATCTAAAAGAACAGGATTACCAGTTAGAAAAGTTGGAGATCCGTATGATGCACATCATATCATAGAAAATACGTTTGGTGGCGAACATGAGTGGTGGAATATGCATCCAGCCAAATTCCCAGACGAACACCAAGCTGGTATTCACGGCGCTGGAGCACCAGCAAAAGAATTGTTTAAAGGAGCGAAATGACGATGAAGTACTCATTTTTACTAGACAAAGAAGAAAATAATTTTTATCCATTAAGAGATGGAATGATCGAAGAAGCTCAGGCTGACTTAGAGTTTGATTTTCCCAAAGAACTAATTGAATTTTATAATGAAGTAGGCTGTGGTTTTATTAAAGGTTCCAAAGGAAATATAAATCGATTAATGGACCCAATTTCCGTAAGAGATTTTCGTATGAAAGAATATGATTATGAATTTTATCCTGACATTGATTTATATGATGATTTGGGGGACGAACTCATATTTTTTGAGGTAGATGAAACAGTTTTAATGTCTATAAAAGTAACTGATGAAGATACTAGTCCTATATTTTATAATGAAACGAAAATTGCTGATTCACTATATGAATTTCTCCAATTAATGTCGAAAGACGATAATTATTATTTGGCATTGACGAAGTAAGACTAGCATATTGAGTAGCTAGTAAGTGCTGTGATTAATAGATATTGAGGAGATTTTTAGGATGTTTTTAGATATATTAAAACAAATTGCGGAGGAACAAAAATCTTTTGACGAAGAACCCGAGCTACCTGCAACTGAGGCTGAAATTTTGGAATTGAAAAAGCAAACTGCTAATGACCAGTCTAGAGACATCTGGTTCTCTGACTATGCAACATTCCTTAAAATAAGGAATGGTCTAGATTATGATGGGCTTGTTATTTACAATGCCAATGATAACAATAATGGATTTATTGCAGCTAATGAAATATGGCATGAAAATGAATGGGAAGATGATTATGTGTTTTTTGGGGATTCCAATATTTCTTGGTATTGTTATAGCAAAATGAACAATACTTTTCTAGAATTAGATAAACCAAGCGGAGATGTCATTGATAAATTTTCATCGTTAAACGAGTTGTTAGAATCTGCTCTCAAAAATGTTTTGTGAGTAGTAATAAAAGCCACAGCATGTACCGATAATGAAATCGCTACATGGTATGAGTTGATAATTATTAGCAGTGAATAGTCCTGGTATACATGTTAGCCCTAAATCGAAATAAAACTAAAAATAAATAAATATTATATTCATGAGTCAATGTCTAACACAAGCATTGGCTCTATTTTTATGCAGAAAGGAGAAAAAATGTATGTATTTTCAATAAAGAACACTTTCAAGAAACATTATGGTTGGAAGGTGTGGGAACTATTCCAGAAGAAGCAATACAAGAACGGATGCAGTTGCTACATCGTCAAGTATTGGACAAAAGCTATAGCCAACATCTTCCCAAGAAGAAGCTAGCAGACCTATTTTTTGTCCGAACATGCCAGTATGAAGCATGGAAAATGGTCGTCATTTCAGATGGTAACACGGATAGCAAAAAGCTTTCAAGAACTACAAAGGAGAGTCCATGAAATCTGTTTCCTACCATCCTTAATGGTGAAAAAAAGCGTATCATTAGCTTGTACTAATTGTAGTTGCTTCAAGCCTAAAATCCAAAACCTAGGATCCCCGTTTTTTGCATGTGGTCTATAGAAGCTAGTTTCTAATTTGTGTGGTTCATTTGCTAGAAGAATACTAGTTTTTATTACCTTGTTTTCTCCACCTTGTGGATGAGTTGAATAATCAATGATGTTTCCGCTTTTAAACAGAAAACGATTAAAACTAGAGGCATCAATAATAGATTTCTGAAGCATTGTAGAAGTGAGCAGGATTAGACAGTACTCTTCAGGATGGAGCTTAAGCATTTCTTCGACCATAGGTTGTTCATTTGAATTAAGTATAAATTCCATTTTGTTTTCTCCTTTGTAGACATTTTTATAATTTGAATAATAATAGGTGCGACTATTAAAGCTCTACTATGAATAGCTAAGTCGATAAGTGCAGAAATAAAGGTATATGCAGCCTCTTCTTGTTGATGTTACGTGAGTTCAAATGTATCAAAATCACCTTTGAACCCACAGTTGATAGCATGCTCTTTATAGGACTCTCTTTCTTTACGGTTATCATTTCCTTGATCATCTATATATATATTTAAATACCAAGTAATACCTTTAGTATCCGTATTAGAACATATATTCTGAATGTATATTAAATCAACTTCAGAGAAGGAGAAGCCTATTGAGTAAATTTGTGTAATGTTTCTTAAATTACTATAAAACATATGATTTTCATCAATTATTTTTTGAGTAGGCTTTCTTAAGAATTGATGGATTTCATTTGTGTAAAAATCTTCGTGATAGATACCTTCATCCACCGTATCATCATTTCCATGACCAACGATAATGGAATTTTCCTTGCTTCGGACACCATGTATGTGTGTTATATTCTTAGCATTGTATAGGATTTCTAGAGTTTCAGTATAATTGAACGTAAGGAACACATCATTTTTTATATCAATTAATTCTTGGAAATAATGGTTTTTGAAATTAATACTATTTTCGATGTCTATGCTACTAATCCAAAGTTTAAAAAAATGAGGAAACATTTGCAGTACTTCCTTGAGGTCAGAGTAAGCATCTTCGTAATTGTTCCCAGTGTGAAATGGATGTAATGTACCTTCTTTATCGTATACATCTGTGATGTCATCATTAATTAAGCTATAGTCTAAGAGGCCAAGTGACCGCTCCATATCATTCCAATCGGAATCTTTATAATTGGTTTGTGATATCAGACTGTCTATAACTCTTACAACATCGTCCTCATTATAAACTATATCACCATCGGGGAGTTGTTGCCCTTCAACCCAGAGGCTTTCGAAGGTATCGGGTGTATATTCGAAATTTTCACGTAAAAAATTTTGGAAATGAATATATTTAGTAGGCAGTCGATGCATTATATCAAAACCATTGCCTAGAATAAATAATTTTTGCACGTTTACCACTCCTTATATATATCATTGTAGAGGAAAAAAGTAGGTAAAGCTACTGTAAAAATACTATCATTGCAATATTCACATAATATCAATCTATAACCTGGTTAAATGAGAGTACATTCCAAAAATATTACGCAGAACCGTATCACAAATAAACCAAACGATTCGAATTATCGAGAATAACCATGGAAACAGGAATTTTTTCACTTATATTACAAGTTTGATTTCTAATCGAGCGTTGTAAATGATAAGATAGGATTTAGCAGGGGGGCTGGAAGGAGGAGAAAGAATGGGATTTTTGAAGCGATACGGATTTTATTTTCTATTATTGGGCGTATTAAGCGATTTTTTGACACCTTATGTTTTGGGTATCTTTTATCCGGGTTTGAACCAAATGACAATGGTTATGAGTGTGTTTGGCGACGTGGAAAGTCCGGTTCGTGGCGCGTTTTTAGTTTGGTCTGTCGTATCTGGGGTATTGTTTGTCCTAGCTTTGCCGGCAATATATCAAACGTTTAGCAAAACATCGCGGACACTGGCTATTTTGCTGGCTTCGGCGATTGGCTTATACGGTATTGGAGATTGCATTTTTACTGGGTTATTCAGCATAGATACAGAGCAAGCAACGTGGACTTTTTCAACGTGGGTTCACAATATTGGCTCAGGTCTAGGTTATGCCGGCTTTTTACTTTTCCCGCTATTTTTAGTGCTGCTTTATCGAAAACAAGGACTGTCGAGCCGTAGCAAAATGTATTTGGTTCTGCTAATCATTAGTCTGATATCTGCTGCTGTCTATGGTTTAGCGCGAATACCTGCGATCAATGATTTGCCGATTTTAGACAAAATTGGTTTTTGTCAGCGAATCAGTTTCTTTTTCAATTACTTACCGATAGTCATCTTTGCTGTAGATCAAATGAAACATAGAAAAGCGTAGTCTTACAATTTGAAGAACGAGGAGAGATTCACATGAATAATGTATTAAAGGATTCATTCAAAAAAACAACGTACAAACTATCCCAACATGGTCCGCGTAACGCAAGTGTTTTACAAGATGCTTTCCAATCCGTCGATGGGAGCCTAGAAAGTGATATTTATGGGGAAGGCGCGGTTATCGAGAATTTCGAAAGCAAAATCGCCGAGTTTTTAGGTGAGGAAACAGCGGTATTTTTCCCTAGTGGAACGATGGCGCAACAAATTGCACTGCGGATTTGGGCGGATCGTAAAGATAACAAAAAAATTGCTTATCACCCGCTTTCTCATCTCGAAATTCATGAACAAGATGGCTTAAAAGAGTTGCAATCCATTGAGCCGTTATTACTTGGGACGGCGGAAAGATTACTAACTATTGATGATATTCGGAATTTAAGCGAACCAGTTGCATGTATTTTGATTGAGTTGCCTCAGCGCGAAATTGGCGGGCAGTTACCAACATTCGCTGAATTGGAGGAGATTTCGCAATATTGTCATGACAACGGGATTAAGATTCACCTCGATGGTGCGCGTTTATGGGAAGTAACGCCGTATTACAACAAGTCGGAAAAAGAGATTTGTGCGCTGTTTGATAGTGTGTATGTTTCTTTTTATAAAGGAATTGGCGGTATCGCGGGTGCTATCTTGGCTGGTAGTGCGGACTTTACGGACGAGGCGAGGGTTTGGAAACGGCGTTATGGCGGGGATTTAATTAGTTTGTATCCATATATTTTATCAGCTGATTTTTATTTTGATAAACGCATCGGCAAAATGGGGCAATACTATGAGGCGGCGAAGGAGTTAGCGCAAAGGTTTAACGCTTGCAATGGTGTGAGCACGGTACCGGAAGTGCCTGTTTCTAATATGTTTCATGTTCATTTTCAAAAGTCTGCGGAAGTTATCGAGCCGGTCTTGGCAAAAATCCATGCGGAGACGGGTGTAGGGTGTTCGGGGTATTTACAGACGAAACCTGGAGATACGTGCGGGTTTGAGTTATCCATCGGGGATGCGATTGCGGAAGTTCCAACTGAAAAATTGGATCAGGTTTTTGAAATGTTAGGGGCTATAAAATAACTTTATGTAGGGTCAATACTGCTTAGAGCGGTAGTGGCTCTTTTTTTTAGTAGAAACAATTTATCAACATTTTAAGTGTATAATAGAATCAAAATGGTCAAGGAGTTGAGAATGTTGATTAATATTTTAGTGGTTGAGGATGATGTGAAGCTGAATCATATTGCGTGTGCGTACCTTTCTAGTAATGGCTACGGAGCGAAAGGTTGTACAAACCCGCAAGAAGCTTATGATTTAATGTATAGCAATCGATATAGTTTAATTATTTCGGATATCATGATGCCCAAGATTGATGGTTTTGAATTTGCGGAGACGATTCGGTCGCTTGATAAGGATATTCCGATTCTTTTCATGTCGGCGAGGGATGATTTAACGGCGAAACAAAAGGGTTTTAGAATCGGAATAGACGATTATATGGTGAAGCCGATTGATCTTGATGAACTTGTTTTGCGCGTGACGGCGTTGCTTAGACGGGCGAATATTGCTACAGAGCAGAAGCTAGTTGTTGGAACGCTTCGCATGGATGCAGCGGCACTCACTGCAATGATTGGTGAGCAAGAGGTTCCGATTACGGTTCGCGAATTCAATGTGTTGTATAAGTTGCTTTCATACCCAAACCAGGCTTTTTCACGGGCGCAACTGATGGATGAATTTTGGGGAATAGAGAGTCAGACGAGTCTGCGCGCAGTAGATATTTATATTACAAAAATCCGAAATAAATTCTCGGCGTGTACGGACTTTAAAATAGTAACGGTGCATGGAATCGGATATAAGGCGGTCTTAGTATGAATGCTAGCAGCTTGAAAAAAGTGAGTCGCTTTTCTTGGATTGGATATATTGGTGTTTTGCTCGCGCTTGGTGGTTTTGCGATGTTGCCAGCTGTGATGTTTGGCGCCGATATTTTAAAAGAATCAGGCCCTTATATTGGTTGGTATATTTTGTATTGGGCGATCATTGCCGCGATTTTCTGTTTTTTCACGGGGTATCAAAAATATATGGCTTTCGATAAACCGATGCGCGAATTAAGTCAGGCTACAAAGCAAGTGGCGGAGGGAGATTTCACAGTATACTTGAAGCCGATGCATAAGGCGGATAAGTATAATTATATCGATGTGATGTTCCAAGATTTCAACAAAATGGTGGAGGCGCTCGGATCACTGGAAACGATGAAAACTAATTTTGTAGCGGATGTGTCCCATGAAATCAAAACCCCATTATCGATCGTTCAAAACTACGCGACGGCGCTTAAAAATGAGGAAATTGGACCGGAGATAAGAAAAGAGTATGTAGAAACAATTATTACGGCTTCGCAAAGTTTATCCGTTTTGGTAACCAACATTTTAAATCTGAACAAGTTGGAAAATCAGGGAATTCAGTTGCCGGATGAACCGTATGATGTGTGTCGCCAACTTTCTGATACGATTCTTTCTTTCGACAATTTGTTAGAGAAAAAGGGAATAAGCGTGGAGGTGGATATGGAAGAACAAGTATCCATTTACGCCGATCCAGATTTAATGGAAATTGTTTGGCGGAACTTACTGTCCAACGCGTGGAAGTTTACAGAGCCAGGTGGTGTTATCAGATGCAAGCAAACCTCGACGGAGAATTCTGTAAGCGTGGCGATTTCTGATACTGGCTGTGGGATGGATGAGGAGACAAGGAAACGGATTTTTGAGAAATTTTATCAAGGTGATTCTTCGCATTCGAAAGAGGGGAATGGTTTAGGGTTGGCGCTTTCTTTGCAGGTCATTAAACTTATGGGCGGAACAATTACAGTGATGAGTGAGCTTGGCGAGGGCGCTACTTTTATTGTTACGCTAAATGCTAGATATTAAGAATAACAGTCTTGGGTTCGAAATAGGAATTCTGGACTGTTTTTTTGCGTGCGAATTAACATTTCAGAAACATTTTAAATGCAAATCGCAAACATTTGTTTATTAAGATGGGTGTATCAAGGAAGGCAAGGGAGTGCAGAATATGAGTACTAGAGCAGACTTTGTTGGTTATGAGTACACAGATATTACGATAAATCAGGATAAAGAGTCATTATTTGTCGATGGCTACACTAATTTCGGTTGGGATTTGGATAGCATCACCAAGCCGGTACAAGCTTTAGCAACTTTGAAAATTAAGTTCAAGCGGGATCGGAAAATTCGTAATAAGGCGGAATTGACGAGATTGCAGCGACAATTCGACGCGTGTGTGGATGAAATGGAGCAATTGGAGCGTTCGAAAAAAACGACGGCGCGGATTGTGGCGTATGGCATTGCTTTAGTGGGAACGATTGGTATGGCGTGTTCCGTGTTCGCTGTTACGAGCGGACTCATCACACTTTCCATCATCTTCGCCATTCCAGGAGTTCTTGGCTGGTTGCTACCGTATTTTAGCTACAAAAAGTTATACCAGAAAAAGGCGGCTGAAATCACGATTTTGATGGATCAGAAAAATGAAGAGTTGTACGAAGTGAGCAAGAAGGCGAATCACTTGTTGTCGAATTAATACCAATTTTGAAAAAGGGGCGCGGGGATGTGAGGGACAGATATACAAGATGTATGTATTTTACAACGATTGCCGTGCCGTTCAACGCGATGCTAGCGATTGGGAAAATGGTTTTAGGTGTATTTTCACTGTCTTTTATTCTCGTTATCAATGCTTTTTTCAATATTGGGATGGCGGTTGCGAAATATCTGGCCGTGAAAACGCATCGCATGAGTAGTATCACCGAGATGGATCAGCGGAAATCGTATCGTAGCATTGGTTGGATGATTTTGTTTTCGAGTATCATGTTTATCGTGTTCTGCAGTGTGTTGACGATTTCCAATATGGCGATTAAATATGATCCGCACCTCGCTGTCATCATTGCGACCGTGACCTTTACGGAATTGGTGTTATCGATTCAAGGGATTGTGAACGCGCGAAAAGATAAGAAATTAATGATGGAAGCGGTGAAACTGACGAATTTTGCATCGGCTTTGATTTCGTTGGCTCTGACGCAGGCTGCCCTCTTGTCTTTTACTTATGATGGGAATGCAGTTGGTTATAATATGATTTCTGGGCTCCTTTTCGGGACAATTTCAGGTTTTATCGGCATATATATGATTTTGAAAAGGAGGTTGGTGTGATGTTAGGATTTCAAATCACATTATTGATCGTTGGTATGGTGATACTCTATATTTCCATCGCTAATATATTTGAGATGTTGAATAAAAAAACGCATAAATAAAATAAGAAATGAGGAGAATGTCATATGAAAGCAGCAGTTTATTATGGAAAAGAAGGTATTCGAGTAGAGGAAAAAGCAATTCCGCAGGTTGGGGAAAAGGACGTTTTGGTGAGGAACCTTCGAGCGGGGATTTGTGGCACGGATATTAATATTGTGAGAGGCGGAGCTTTGGATCGCGGTATTAGCATTGGTGCTGAGTTTGGGCATGAGATGGTTGGTGAAGTGGTTGAGATTGGAGAGGCAGTGGCGAATGATATTGCGAAAGGAATGATCGTTGGGATTAATCCTGTGACGGCGAAACGAGCGGGACGTCGGCAGTCGCTTGAAGCATCGGGTTTCTCAGAGTATGTGTTGATTGAAGACGCGGCGCTGAACTATAATTTGTATGATATGGGCGAGGATTGTTCGCTAGAATCGGCAGTATTAATGGAGCCGATGAGCGTTGGGAGACATGGGGCATTTCGCGCCAATCCAAAGCCGACTGATAAAATTGTCGTGCTGGGCGCGGGGCCAATCGGAATGTCTGCGGCGGCGAGCTTGATCGCAGAAGGATTTCCGAATGTCTGTGTGGTGGACACGAACGACTGGCGATTGCAGAAAGCCGAGCATCTTGGGGCGAGCGTTTTAAACACGATGAAGCAAGATTTAGCGACAGGGTTAAGCGAGCAATTTGGTGAAGTAAATGTATATGGGCAAATGGTTCCTGACGTGGATATTTTCATCGATGCAGCGGGTGCACCAGTTTTGTTCGAGCAAGTGATGAAAATCGTTAAACCAGGCGCAAAAATCTCGATTATCGCGGTGTATAAGGCTGAAGTGCCTGTGAGTCTGGCACAAGTGATGTCTAAAGAAGTTAGCATTCAAGGCGCGAGTGGCTACACAGATGGTGATATTCGCAAAGTAGTCGATCATATTATCAACAAGAAAACCGATATCGCGACGATGGTGACGCAAGTTTTTAAATTAGACGATATCGAAGAAGCCTTTCGTGTTGCGATTAAAGGAGAAGGAACGGTAAAAGTGATTGTTGATTTGACGTAAAAATGGATAAAATGAGCCACTCGGAATTTGGGTGGCTTTTTTGGTATAATGGGTTTAAAGCTAAAAAGGAGTGCCGGCTATGCAATATGTCAGATGTTTCGAGTTGTCGAGTGGTTCTGTTACGAATCCGAATATTTATCCATACAATATTTTGCGCGAGAAATCGGGTGGGCTATTTATTTTTGATACTATCACTATTTTATACGGGAATAATGGCTCTGGTAAGTCGACATTGCTAAATCTCATGGCGACGAAGTTAGGTGTTGCAGGCGCTGAGCAGAACAAAGCGTGGAGTAAGATTGATTATTTTTCAAATTATGTGGCAGAAAGTAAGGCGAGTTATGGAACCACAGAAGATGGCACTCGTGACCTTGCGATTCCGGCGAATAGTCGCTATATTAAGAGTGAGGATATTTTATATGAAGTGAAGAAAATCCAGCAAGAGGCGATTTTGCGTGAGGGTTATATGTATGAGCGTGGCCGGCTAGGGCAAACGAAGGAGGAAATCGCGGAGCATCGAGAATCTTATGCGATGAAAAAAGAAATCAAGCGCCTTCAGTTTGCGCAGGAGAAATATTCTAATGGTGAAACGGCGATGCAGATTTTTGAGGATTATATTGTGCCGGATGGGTTTTATTTATTGGATGAACCAGAAAGTTCGCTATCACCAGAAAATCAAATGAAATTGGCTGAAATTATCAACCAAGCAGCGCGGTTTTTAGATTGTCAGTTTGTGATTGCGACGCATTCGCCGTTTTTATTGGGCGCACTATCGGGGACGATTTACAATTTGGACCGAGATGGCTTGCAAACGTGTGCTTGGACGGAGCTTGAGAATGTGCGGTTGTTAGAACGCTTTTTTCATGAACGGCAAGATGCTTTTCGTAAGCGCTGAGAGAGGAGAATTAATATGATAACAATGGTAAGTCATGGCTGGCGTGTGCATTCGGAAAAACGGGTGCGCATTTATCAAGAGGAAGACGGGAATCTTGCTATTTTTCTAGATATGAAGGAATTTGGTGACCCTGCGCCACTTTTAATTGATTTGACGGACCAATCAGCAATCATCGCATCGATGCCGCATTTGGTCGAAAAAGTAGAGGTGAAATTGGCAAAAGAAATCGTGATTACGTGGAACACCGAGCCTTTCAACTTATCAGCGACGGAAGGAATTTACGAAGATACTAAATAAAAGGGGAATAGTCCGATGCAACCAACGAAAACAAAAGATCCAATCATTAAAATCAATTGTTGGCTACTAATCGCATACTCTATCGTTGAGATGATTATTTATCTCCTATTCTTTATTCTTGGAAAAGTCGCTACCAAATATTTAAGCGGATTCATCGATCAGATGGCTAGTAACTATATCGATTTCGCCTTTCATGAGCAGGTAACAAAATTCGCGAGTTCCTGGTTGATTAACCTTATTCTTGACTCTTTCGTATTTACAACGGAGATATTCTTGGTTTTTAGTGTAGTTAGAATTATCGCGGCGAGCCTTATCTTGAAGCAAAAACGACTGTCTTTCCTGTTCGTTATCGCGATGTTTGTATGGGAAATCTGGATTTCAATCACCGCCATCATTTTTGTACCACTGCTCACAATCATAGCCTTAATCGGGAATATTGGTTTGTTCCTCCTCCTCATTTTTAGGAAGGAATACCGATTGCTTGTATTTACTAAATGGAAACGAGGATTCGACAGATGAAAAAAATAGCAGTCCTTATTCTAGGCTTATTAATCCTTGCTGGGTGCGGCCTTTACACAGATATTGAGGAACAGGTAGAACAAACAACGCCAAAAATCACATTGAAATCAACGCCGAGCACGAAAATAAAAACCTCGAGAACGGACTTTCAGTGGAATGGTGCGACGGCCTCTGCGGAATACCCTGCACCGCAAGATTTTTTGAACTACCAAACAATCGTTCAAGTAAAGAACACGGAGAAAGTCCAAATCGTGGTTCAAGAGAAAGTGAAGGTAGGAATAATGGAAACGGCATATTTGAGTAATATGGTGCTAACAATGATTCCTGAATCTGGAGAAGACGTCATAAAAATTCCGCTGAAAGAGGTAGAATCGGGAATTTGGCAATTTCAAGTGCCGTCTAAACCGAGGAAATATATGTACACACTGAAAGAATTTTATAGTGCGGGGCTGGATATAAACTATTATGTCACCTACTATTTTGGCCTTGAAGTAACGAGCTAACAGAAAAGAATTTTTTTGAGCGTATACCTTGATTGGTATGCGTTTTTTAATGCGTAATAGTATCATGTTTAATCTATTACCTTGACTGTCATAGTAATATGGTGTATATTATACTCATGGAGGCGATCACATGGCTGATAAAAAACTTTCCTCTGACCTACTGAGAGGACATACCGATACGATTATATTGAAGTTACTGATGAGCGGCGATAAATATGGATATGACATTTTGAAATTGATTCATCTTAATTCAGACGGGGAATATGAACTGAAAGAAGCCACGATGTATTCCAGTTTGAAGCGTTTGGAGAAAGAGGAATGTATTTCTTCTTACTGGGGCGACGATGCTACCAAGGGTGGACGGCGAAAATATTATACATTAACCGAAAAAGGCGAGGAACTATACGCAGAAAATAAACGGCAGTGGGAATCGGCAAAACGCATTCTCGAACAACTATTATGAGGAAAGAGGTTAGGAAAAATGAATGAGAAATTAATTGGGTATATTGATGGGCAATTCAGTGCATACGAAGATACAGCCGAAATTAGCGAGCTGAAAGAAGAACTTGTGCATGATTTACAAGAGAAATACGGGGAGTTAGAGGAGCAAGGCTATGACACCGAGGAAGCATATGAGTTGACGATTCATTCGCTAGGCGATATTTCAGAGGTCATTGAAAGCATTGGTGTGAAGCGGAAGATGTCACTGGAAGATAATCCAGTTTGGCAAGAAATTGAAGAAGCGAAGCAACGTGCAGCGAACAATGACGGAACGATCAGAAGAAGAGTGCTAGAAGGCTTTAATTTTAGTAATTCTGATTTGAGAAATAGCCGGTTTGATGAGGGCGAATTTCGTAGTATAAATTTTAAGCATTCTAATTTAGCTGGGGTTAATTTTGATCATCGGGTGTTTATTGATGCTAAATTGGACTATGTGAATCTAACTGGCGCTTCTTTTGAGCAGGCGGAGTTTCATAACGGTTCTTTAAAAGGTGTGTACGCTAAAAAAGGTGAGGGATCGCCGAGCTTTAGAGGCGCTTTTATGCAAGGAGTTAATGTTTCGGTTGCCTTGCTAGTAGGCGCAGATTTTAGCTATGCGAATTTGGCTAACTCGAAATTTAATGCTTCTCAGCTTACACATACGTCGTTTGAAGGCGCGGATTTGACGTTTGCTGAATTGAAACAATCTGGTTTGAGCAAGACGAATTTTGCCAATGCGATATTTGACCAAACGGATTTTAGTTATTCTGATTTATCAAAAATGAACTTTGACGGTGAAGTGTTTAGGGGTACTATTTTCAGAAGTACGGGGCTTGTTGGCGCGAGTTTCCGGGATGCGACGTTTGAGAATGTTTCTTTCAAAGGAAGTTATGTGAAACGTGCGGATTTCACTGGTGCAGTAATGGATATGGCGTCTTATGAAAGCTTGAAAACGAATCGAAAAGCGGATCTTAGCGGGATAATTCTAATGTAAAGGAAGGTGTGTAAAATGGTGCAAAATACGATTTCTGTCCATAATTTGGAGAAGTCTTATAAAAATGTGGAAGTGTTGAAAAAAATCAGTTTCAACGTTGAAAAAGGCACGGTTTTCGCGTTATTAGGATCAAATGGTGCTGGGAAAACAACCACAATTCGGATTCTAGCAACGCTTTTGAAGCCGGATGGTGGCGATGCACAGATTTGTGATGCGGATGTCGTGAAGCAGGCGAATTTAGTGCGCGCGGCAATTAGTTTAACTGGGCAAAATGCGGCGGTGGATGAGATTCTGACTGGGCGCGAGAATTTGCGATTGATTGCGAAATTACGGCATTTACCAGATGCAGCGGGAATTGCGGACGAGTTGTTAGCGCGGTTTGGCTTGACGGATGCCGCAGATCGGGCGCTTTCGACGTATTCTGGTGGGATGAGACGCAGACTGGATCTTGCGATGAGTTTGGTTGGGAATCCGGAGGTAATCTTTTTGGATGAGCCTACAACGGGGCTAGATCCGCAGAGTCGTTTAGCAATGTGGAAAATTATTCGGGAGCTCGCGAGCAATGGAACAACGGTATTTTTGACGACGCAGTATTTGGAAGAAGCGGAGCAATTAGCGAACCAGATTGCTATTTTGAATGATGGTAAAATCGTGGCAAATGGGACGGTTGCTGAGTTGAAGCGGATGTTGCCGAACGGTCATTTGGAATTGCGTTTTGCAGAGGAAGGCGAGGTTATGGCGGCAAACGCGGCGCTGATTGACTTCAATCCGACTTTGAATGCGGATGAGCAGTTGGTAACGGTAACGATTGATGGTAGCACGACACAATTAATGGCGATTTTAGGGAAGCTGGAAGCGGCGAATATTGCAGTGCTTGAGTTTTCGCAAAAATCGCCGACACTAGAGGACGTATTCCTCACAATTATCGATAGAAAGGGTGAAGCATGATGCGGAATAATTGGAATGATATGCAAGTAATGGTTGGGCGCAACATGAAGCATGCCTTTCGAAGTGCGGATACGATCATTACGACGATTGCGATGCCACTGATGATTATGTTGATGTTTGTATATGTTTTTGGAGGTTCGATTGATACAGGTTCGGAAAATTATATTAACTATGTCGTTCCGGGGATTATGTTTTTATGTATCGCGATGGGGACGACGTATACGGCGGTAAGGTTAAGCCATGATGTTACCACAGGAATTATTGACCGTTTCCACTCGATGCCTATTGCTAAATCGTCTATTTTGACGGGACATGTTGTGACGTCCGTTGTTTTCAATTTGATTTCGACGCTTGTGATTGTTTTGGTAGCGTTCCTTTTGGGATTTAGACCAGAAGCAGGATTTGTTGGATGGCTCGTCGTTATTTTGATTTTGCTGCTGTTCACGTTGGCGATGACATGGATTGCCGTGATATCAGGATTGCTCGCAAAAAGCCCAGAAGGATCGGCTTCGTTTAGCTATCTCATCCTGTTGCTACTATTCATTAGCTCGGCTTTTGCACCAACGGATTCGATGAACAAAGTCGTGCGGGCATTTGCAGAAAACCAGCCGATGACGCCGATTATTGAAAGTGTTCGTTCTCTCCTAGTCGGAAACGTGAATACCGGCGAAGTTTGGACGGCAATTGCGTGGTGCGGAGGGATTTTCATTGTTGCGATGATAGCTTCGATGCAAATCTACAAGAGGAAAACGGAATAGCGAAAAAGGATAGCCATTTCAGTGAGACGAATGGCTATCCTTTTTTTACGTCTAAATTTCGCTATTTTGAAGTAAACGTTCCAACTCTAAGCGCTGAATTTTCATCGTTGCCGTCCGTGGCATCTCATCATATGTCATCAGGATTGGTTCATTGAGGTGCGGTAAATCGGATACTTTTTTCCACCATAGATCCCAATTCATTTCCGCACGCTCATTCACCGCCACAATCGGCTGTGGACTACCATTTTTGCCTCGAATAATCACGACTTCATCTAGAAAAGTCAGCTCATCAAGAAGGGCATCCTCAATTGCGAGTGTGCTGTCGATTTTATCAACGAGATCGACTTGGCGGTCAAGCAGGGAAAGGCCTCCGAGCCGACTTTTGACGCCGTAATCGCCGCTATCCCACCAAGCGCCGTAGACATTTTCCTCAAAACGCGGGGTTTCTTTGTAATACGTCAGCGCCCGGCCTTTCGAGAACATTTGGATATTCCCGCTAACCCCGGCAGAAACTGGCTTTCCGTCCTGATCCACAATCCGAGCCTTCGTTAAACCTGGCATTCCCACGCCCATCGCACGCGCATTCGTCCGTTTGAGCGTGGACTTCGTATGGAAACGCATAATCATTGGTCCACACTCACTCTGCCCGTAAACTTGCAAGAAGACCGGTAAACGATATTTCGAACAACGCAAAAAAGTCGCCATCGTTTCCTTATTAATCGCGTCAAACGTGGAATGATAGTATTTCACGCTTTGGAAAACTTCCGGTTTCTCCCGAGCAAGTGAAGCCCATTGCACAAAATGGTTCGGATGCGTTTCCAAAATCATCGGCGCGTATTCCGTCATGATTTTCGTTATGTTAGCCCGGCTTGGATTGGCGATTGGGAGTAGTGGAAAACCTTTCGCCATCAGCGATGAAATCCCGATATTAAATCGCGAATGCACTGGCGAAATATGAAAAGCGACGAGGCCTCGCTTCCGGATGAGGCTCAAAATGTTCTTTTGCCATTTCGTGCGCCAACCCATTGAGTTCGCCGAGTGTGCGATAAGCTTCGGAACCCCAGTCGTACCAGAAGTATGCGTCATGTAAGAAATCGTGTCAGGCGTGAGAAAATCTTGCTCACAAAGCTGATCAAAAGTCGTTGCGAGAATCTCCTCGACCGCGATTAATTTCGAAGCAGGCAGGTTTATCAAACTTTGTGATTTTGCCGCCGTACCCCCATCGAATACCATCCAAGGATCACCCAGCCGCGCGACCAAGATATCCATTGTTTCAGCAGGAAGGTGCGCAGAAATCATGATTGGAACCGCGCCGAGATAAGAAATAGCCACAGCTAAAAGATAGGTATCGAATTTGGCCGATTTATAAACGATGACCTTCTCGCCCTTTTTGACACCGATATTTTGAAGCTGAGCAGCCTTCGTGATGAGGGCATTTTTTGCATCATGGTATGTAGTCTGTAGCTGAAGTTCAGGGAAAGCCGTGAGAGGCTCGTCAAAGTAGATCGCCTGACCCGGAAAACGCTCCGCGGCTTGCGCGAAATTGGTATAGAGGTTTAGTGGTTTGTATTTGTTAATAAACATGGATGGGTGGTCAACTCCTTTTTTGGTTGTGATGGAGTTATTATAGCATTTTTGTGAATGGATTTACAAAGTGTGTGGTGCCCGAAGAGAAATGGATGGTAATTGAAGGACAATATTTCTATGTTTGGTATAATAAGAGTAAAGCAATTGTTATTCAAATAAAATAGAGGCGCTGAACTGGTTTTCAATAATCTGCTGTATGCTTAACAAGGAAGGTTTAAATAGAAATCAGGCAGACCATTAGGGGAAATAACATGAACTCAAAACTAATCCAAATAAGAAAATTTGAAAAAGAGCCTATCCAAGAAATAGACACTGCTTATTTTAACAATTATCCAATCGTCTATATTCTGTATAATGATGCCAAATCTCCATCCGCATATATCGGTCAAACAGTCCATTTGCAACGGAGAATGAAGGATCATTTGAAAAATGCTGAGCGGAAAATATTAAAAACAGCGTTGTTTATCGGCAACGAGAAGTTCAACCAATCAGCGACATATAATGTAGAGACCAATCTTATCAACTTCTTCATTGCAGAAAAGAAATATAAGCTACAAAATATCAGTCAGACACTGGACAATAAAATGCATGATTACTACAATAAAGAATACTACGATCAAATCTTTTTTGAGTCTATTTGGGAAGAGCTTCGCGCACAAGATATTGTTAGGGAGTCTTTGGAAGAGCTAAAAAATAAAGATGTTTTTAAATTATCACCTTATAAAGAGTTATCCGCAGAGCAAATGGATTTAAAATATCATATCATTGATTACTGCAAAAAACATATTGATGATGAGCAACATAGCATCTTTTTTATTGAAGGGGATGCAGGTACTGGAAAAAGCGTGGTTTTAAGCTCGACTTTTAATACAATCCAAGATCTGTCACAGGATAAGGGTTCTAAGCTATACGGAACAGAGAATTATTTACTAGTCAATCATCAAGAAATGCTGAAAACATATAAAGACATTTCAGAGACGTTGCCCAACTTAAAGAAAAAGAATTTTATGAAACCGACAAGTTTTGTTAATCGGAAAACGACTGGAAAGAAATCTGTTGCTGATATTGTTTTCGTTGATGAGGCACACCTATTGCTATCAAAAAAGGATAGTTATAACAACTTTAATCAAGATAATCATCTAGAAGAAATCATCAAACAAAGTAAGGTTACAATTGTTGTGTATGATAGAAAGCAAGTTTTAAAATTCAAAAGTTTCTGGGATACAAAGCTAATTGATCATGTAAAGCGTGGTATACATAGCGAAGTACTAATGCTGACGAATCAATTTCGCATTCGAGCGGAAGAAGATATTCTAAATTGGATGGATGACTTTACAAACAAACAAATTTCTCCTCTTCCCAAATCGCTTACGAATGCAGGGCAGGAAAATTTTGAACTCAAAATATTTTCGGATGCTGGTGAAATGTATCAGAAGATTAAGCAGAAAAATAAGAAATATGGCTTATCTCGTCTTGTATCAACTTTTGACTACTTGCATAAAAAGGATGGAAAGGACTATTATATTGAGGAACCTCATCTTAAATTACCGTGGAATCGAACGCACTATAAAAAAACTTGGGCTGAGGTAGAGGATACAATAAATGAAGTCGGCTCAATTTACACGATTCAGGGCTTTGATTTAAATTATGTGGGTGTGATTTTAGGTCCATCTGTATCGTATAATTTTGAAAAGGGGCAACTCGAGATTTTAACAGCAAATTATAAAGATTCAGAGGCATTTAAGGCACGGGATGATATTTCTGCAGATCAAATAGAGGTTTTGAAAGAGCAAATAATTTTAAATTCAATCAATGTCTTAATGAAACGAGGAATTCATGGCCTCTATATTTATGCTAGTGATCCCAAATTACGCCAAAAACTAATGTCGCTATACGATTGATTTTTAGGAGGTACTTGGATTGGATAAAACGATAAAAAAAATAAATGACTTCAGAGAAGAACGTGACTGGCGGCAGTTCCATAATCCTAAAGATTTATCGATTTCAATTTCACTAGAAGCCGCTGAGTTACTAGAAAATTTTCAATGGAAAACGAGTGAAGAAGGCTTGAGTGCAGATATGGAGAACGTGAAGGAAGAGCTCGCTGATATCCTCATATATTCTTTAATGCTTGCATCGGATCTAGATTTAGATGTCCACGAAATTATTGAAGAGAAGCTACAAAAAAACGCTTTGAAGTATCCAATAGCAAGTAGCAAAGGTAGTAATAAAAAGTACACAGATTTGTAAAGCGTATCAAAAAGCCCATTTCGCAATTTTGAAATGGGCTTCTTCATTGTGCTCTTAGTTACACCTTCTTCGGCAATCGAAACACCAACACAAAACAAACTACAAGCAACGCGATATTCACATATATACTCGTTTGCAGGCTATCCGAAAATGCTTTTGCTTGTGAAGTACCCGCGGTAGCATTGCTAAGTGTCCTGAAAAATACCGAACCGACAATCGCGATCCCGAACGATGAGCCGACGCGTTGAGCGGTATTAAACATCCCACTTGCACCGCCGCGCTCTGGCCCTATAACTGTCGAAAGTGTAAAACTATTCAGCGGTGCAATAATCAAGCCGCTTCCAAGTCCAGCAATGAGTAGCGGCAATGTCATCCACCATGCGGAAAAGATGCCATCATGCATGTGAAAAACGATGGAAATGGCTGATAATCCGATAATCACAAAAACCACACCAAGATGCAGAAGCCGTCGCCCAATTTTCATAATAAATCGATTACTGTTGGCTGCTGCGACCACGCTTCCAATCGCAAATGGCGTAATAGCAAGCCCAGATGATATCGCCGATTGGCCAAATCCGGTTTGCCATGTGATGGACAAGATGAAGAAAATACTCGTAAATGCCGCGAAATAAACGAGCGAAAGCACCATTCCTGATACAAACGGTTGATTTTTGAGTAGGTTTGGTGAAATTAAAGGCTGATTTCCGCGTTTTGCTTGGCGTGCACTCCACCAATACAATAATAGGAAGAATGGTATCGAGGACGCCATCCAGATATAGTCAATCATTCGGAACCCATTCGAACCGCGTGAAATAACAGGATATAGTAATAGCATCAAAGCAAGCGTCAATCCGAGAACTCCTGGAATATCGAACTTGATCTTCTCTTTAGGCGCTTGATGTTTTGGCAAGTAAAGCATTGCCAGAATGAGCGTCACGACAACAATCGGCACGTTCACAAAAAACACGGCGCGCCAACCATTAGCAGGACCAAATAATTCGATGAGTAAGCCCCCAGCAAGCGGCCCAATTGCCGTTGCCACACCTACAACCGATCCAAGTAACCCAAAGATTTTTCCGAGCTGTTTGCCATTATATAAGTCCATAATAACCGCGTTGATTTGTGGGAAGAATAATCCAGCCGCAAGCCCCTGTATTACCCGGGAAATAATTAAACTTTTCTCCGTTTGTGCGTAACCTGCCGTAATACTCATAATTAAAAATAGCAAAATCCCAAAGATATAAAGGTTTTTCCGGCCGAAGCGATCACCTAGGCGACCGGCTAAAATAAGTACAACACCAAAGGCTAACGCGTAGCCAGAAATAATCCATTCGATTGATTCACTTGTTGCATGAAGCGCGGTTGTGATATCAGGTAAAGCAACGTTGACAATCGTCGTATCAAGTAAAGATATAAAAGCGCCAAGCATAATGGACACTAGCGCCAGTGTTTTGTGTCTATCCGTTTTCTCCATCTCTCATCCTCCTCTGATTAATCTATTTCCCCAAGCCAAATTCTAAACGCCTATTCGAAAGTATATGCTATAATCGGTAGAAAATCCAATCTGTGAGAGGAATTTTACCATGATAAAAAAAGAAAAAGAGATTGTAAGCGAATTTTTCAAGATTGTGCGATCTGGGAAAGAGATAGAACGTGCGTCAGAGTTCATCGCAGAGACGGTCATCGCGCACCAAGTTCAAGCTGAAAATGAATATAGTGTCACGCGTTCATCGCAGGATTACTCGGATCATGTTCAGGAAATGCTGGATGAGTATGGGGACTTTTTATTGGAGGTTCAAGAGGTTCTTGCCGATGGGGCGAAGGTGTATGTGAGGTGGCGACAAATTGGGAGGAATGAGAATGAGGAAGAGATCATCGAGATTGCCAGCGCTGTTTATTTGGTGAGGAATGGGAAGATTGTTGAGTATTGGATTCAAATTGATCGTAAGGGGTTGGAATTGCAAAAGAATTAGAGATTCAATTTGAATGGAATAGATTTTAGTGTTGCAAAAGGAATGATGTATTGGTATAATGATATTGAAAAGAGAGCTATGCTAGTTACATAACTCTCCTAACAAGGTCACATTAAGAATGATTGGCCATTTTTGTAAAGATAAATTACTCAACAGCCTTCCATGCCAAAGAGTAGTTTATTTTTTTCGATTATTTTTCATGTAAGTTAACAAGGCAAGGGTGTACACGAAGGACTAACCGTTCACTTTGTTCACTCTTATATTGGAGTTGTAACTCATAGATCATTCGAACAACTCCAACAAACAGAAGCATCAACTCTATTGCCGTACCAACGTCCACATTATCACCTCCACTCATATCGAATCGAATGAAGGGACAAACAATCATAGGCATCACCACGCAATCTTGCAAGGATTTAGCCAACTACTCATAACATTTACTTGTTAAACTCTATTCTACATTAAATGTTATTCAAAAACAACTCTATATGAGTGGTTATAGAAATAAATAGACGCTATGTCTTTCTATCGAGACATAGCGCTTACTTATGTTTTCAAAGCTTATTCTCCCAAATCCACATTGTGATAAACTTTTTGCACATCTTCCAAATCTTCCAACGCATCTAGCATTTTCTCGAACTTCGCTAAATCGTCTTCTTCGAGTGTCACTTCATTTTGTGCAATCATTTCGATTTCGGCCACGGTGAATTCTTCAATACCAGCGGCTTTCAATGCTTCTTGTACGTTATGGAAATCTTCTGGTTCTGCGTAGACAATCGCTTGGCCATCTTCATCCACCACATCGCGAACGTCCACATCTGCTTCCATCAATGTTTCAAGTAGCTCGTCGGCGTCTTTATCGGCAATGCCGAATACGGCGGTATTATCAAACATGTACGCCACAGAGCCACTTACGCCCATGTTTCCGCCATTTTTGCTGTAGGCTGAGCGCACATCTGCTGCGGTGCGGTTTACATTGTTTGTTAAGGCATCCACAATAACCATCGAGCCATTGGGGCCAAAGCCTTCGTAACGCAATTCGGAGTAGTTCTCGTCGCCGGTACCTTTGGCTTTCTCGATGGCGCGGTCAATGATGTGTTTTGGAACATTGTATGTTTTGGCGCGTTCAATAACGAAGCGTAGTTTTTGATTGGAATGGGGATCTGGATCGCCTTGTTTGGCGGCTACGTAGATTTCAACCCCGAATTTTGCGTAAATACGACTGTTATTTGCGTCTTTTGATGCTTTCTTTTCTTTAATATTTGCCCATTTGCGGCCCATATTACCACTCTCTTTCTGATTAGGAGTTTTCAGTTACTATGTCCCATTATAAATGTATTGCCGCGATTTGTTAAGTGCCAGACAGAATTATTTGTAAAAAGTAATTTTATTCCTTATCAAAAACCGATTTCCCAAACTGATTCTAAATACCTAATTTAGTGAAAAATAATTTCTGAGAAAGCGGATACAATGGATTTTTTGTATAGGTGAACGGCTAAATGTGGCGAAAATGTGACAGAAATTCAATAAAAGTTATATATGATTGAAAAATGTTACTAAATCATCATTTTGTGATTTACCTCTAGTTTTTAAGAAGGTTTCAGTGTAAACTTGCGATATTGTGAATAATGAGGTGCAATGTTTTCTTTGTTCATGCGGGTTGAGGTGTTATTGATTAAGCTTGGTCATGTGTTTTAGGAAAGATTGTTTCATTGGAGGGAGAACGATGATGAAAAGGGTATTTAGTCTTTTCGCGGCGCTTCTTTTGATACTGCAAATGATTTTACCGCAATTGGTTACGGCACAGGCAACTGAAGATACAAAAGAGGTAGACGGCGTTACGCTATTGAACACTGTTGTGAATAATGACACAAATGGAGCGGCTACATATAAACTCGATGGACGTGTAGTGAATCACTCGGATAAGGAGATACTTGGGACGATCAAGGTTTCTGAAAATGTGCTTGTTTCAGCATTTGAGAATCGTGTGGTTTTGGATGGGGAACAGAAGGTTATCGGGAATTACGATGTGAAAAATAATACGATTAGTTTTTTGATTCCAGCTCAGGTAGATACTATTTTTAATTTTCAAGTAAATGGTGAATTACTGGGAGACGCAAAAACGGGAACGGTGACTTTTTCGGATGGAATAAGGACGATTTCGAAAGAGATGTCGAAGCCGGAAGTGGAGCGGAAAGTTCCAGAAAAATCTAATGCTACTTTGGTGGCACCGCTTGTAAGGGAAGGACCGCAAGATCTGAAGGATATTTTTGCTGCGCTTGGATATCGGGAGACGGAGCGCTCGATTTTAGCTGATATGGTTGTAACGTATAAAGATCCGGACGGGAATGTTGTGACAGAGCCGACTGTGGAGGATTCTATTCTATTTTCATTTGATTGGAAAATAATGGATGATGTTGGCGCGCTAGTGAACGAAGGGGATTTTTATACGTTTAAGTTGCCAGATAACATAAAAATTTCTAAAAATATGATTATTAATTTAGGTGAGTATGGATCGGCAAAGGTGAATATGGATGGAACGGTGACGATCACGTTTACAGATGCGGTGAAGGGGAGTTCCGAGGTTAGAGGAACGCTTAACTTTAACGCAGGGTTCAATGAGAATGGGATTGATGGGCCGGGCGACATGATCATTAAGATTCCGGATGAAGTGAATTTGCCGTCGACGGAGGTTATGATTAAGCCAAAGCCGGGATCGACAATTGATAAGGGTGGTTATTTTGATAAGGTGCAGAATCCGAATCGGGTGATCTGGCATGTGGATGTGAATAAAAGTCTTGATAAGCTGCTGAATGCGCGTGTGACAGAGGCGTTTCCGGAAGGTTTGACGTACGAGTCTGTGCAGGTTTATCAGATGGATGTTGATTTGCACGGGAATGTTGTGGCGGAAAGTGAGAAGTTGGTTACGACGGGATATGTGGTGGATCAGGATGGGAACGTGACATTCACAGATCCGATTAATCATGCGTATCGCTTGATATACAATACATTGATTAATGAGGATCAAAAATCACTGGATGGTGGCACAGTTTCGTTTAAAAATAAAGCGACCTTGTCGAGCGATGATGATCCGGAAGGTTTGACGGCGTCTGCTACTGTGGATGCGTCATATGGCAAAATACTCACGAAGTCTTCCACTAACTATGATTCGGATAAGCAAACCTTTGAATGGACGGTTAAATATAATTATGGTGAAAAACATATTGCGCAAAAGGATGCGGTGATCAAGGATACTTTTGGCTCAGATAGAATGATTTTGATTGATACTTCGGCGAAATTGCATACCGTCACTTTTGACCAAGATGGAAGAGAGATGCAGGGTGCGCTGCTTGTTGTGGGTGTAGATTATGAGCTTGTGAAAACCGCAACTGGTTTTGAAATCCGCTTTTTGCATGATGTGGATAGTGCAGTGAAAATTAAATATAAAACAGGGATTTCTGGTACGGTAGATGAAAATATAAATGTTTCGAATCGGGTAGACATAGATACAGGGCAGACTGGTGGTTCTTCGGGTACATTATATCAACAAAATCTCGTTAAAAAACTTGCTTCGGTAGATTATGAAAATAAGAGAGCTTCTTGGACGATTGATGTCAATAAAAATCATTATGTGATGAAGAACTGGGAGCTTACTGATACATGGAGTAATGGGCTGAAGCTACTTCCAGAATCGCTAAAGATTTATGATGTGGACGGGGAGCGTGCGTTGGTCGAGGGTACGGATTATGAATTTGTATACGATCAGCAGGCTAATATTTTTAAGATTGCGTTTTTGAATGATTATAAGGTGGAGACGGAGCACCAGTTTAAGATTTCGTATGACACGGTATTTGATACGAATGCGAGTTGGTATGGTTCGGAAACGGGGACGTTTAAAAATAGTGCGACGGGAACTTGGTTGGACGAGTTTGATAAACCGCATACGAGTGATGATGAGGTTATTTTTAATCCGAATAATCCGACAAAATATAATGGTTTTAAGCAGGGGGCGTATAACGCGAGGTCTGGCCTGATTACTTGGACGATTGGGATTAATTATGATGGTAAACCGCTTGATAATGCCAAGATTGTGGACCCGATTTTAGGGAATCAGCAATTTGTGCCGAACTCTGTCAAAATTTATCATTATTCGGTGAATCCGGATGGTTCGATTGTGAAGGGTGCGGAGATTGAGGATCATTCGGATTTTGTGATTAATGAGCCGTCGAAGCGAAATCAGGAGACGTTGACGGTGAACTTTCCGGATGGGAAGGTTGCGCAGTATTTGGTGGAATTTGAAACGAGTGTGAAAGGGCAACTGGTTTCGGCGAATTATAAGAATGACGCGGTTTTCAAAAATGATTCGTATCCGGATCGGACGCTCAGTGCGGATGTGTCGGTGAAGCATGGCGGGAAGCTCGCGCTGAAATCTGGGGAGCAGGATGATGATGGTTTTGTGAACTGGTCGGTGACGGTGAATCCGAGTCTTTCGCAGATGGATGATGTTGTTGTGACGGATCGCCCATCGACGAATCAGACGATTGATCTGGATTCGCTTGTGGTGCATGGCACGGTGGTGAGTGTGGACGGGACGCTGAGTGTGAATCCGCACGAAACGCTTATTCGTGATGAGGATTATACGGTGACGCTCACGACGGATAATGAGACGGGGCAACAGGAGCTGAAGGTGCGTTTTATCGGTGAAATCGATGCGGCTTATGTGATTCAGTATCGCACGATGGTGCTCATGACGGGGAGCCGAGATAAGGTTTCTAACAATGTCAAAATCACCGGGAATCATGAGGAGGAAGTAACTGGCGGGGACGGTACGGAACTTGATGTTATTGTTTCTGACGGCGGCGGTACGGCGGTTGGAACGAAGGGCAGTATTTCTTTCCAAAAGGTCGATGGAAATGGTCAGGTATTACGTGACGCCGAGTTCCAACTTTTGGACAAAAATAATCGTGTCGTAATGCGTGATGGCGTAGTGGATGGAAATGGTAAACTGACGTTTGGTAATTTGCCATATGGGACATACGTTTTAAAAGAAGTGAAGGCACCGGCGGGATACACAGTTTCTGATGAGCTGGCGCAAGGCAAGAAGGTGACGATTTCTAGGGCGACGAGCCGAGCGGATATGGTGCAAGAAATTGTCAATACGCCGAATAAGGTGACGCTTGTGAAGCAGGATGAGGCGGGCCAAGCCTTGTCGGGAGCGGTGTTCAAGCTACAATGGCAAGTTGGGACGGACTGGTTGGATATTCGTTCGGAGGAGACTTTCAAAACGGGCACTGATGGCAAACTTGTTATTGATGGCTTGCTCCCGGCGAATTATCGAATGATTGAAACGGAGGCGCCGCAAGGGTTTATCATTAATTCGGAGCCGATTCCGTTTGTCGTCGCAGAAGATAGTAATGGTCAAATTGCGGATGTGACGGTAGGTCCTTTTGTGAATTATCAAGGTAGTATCGCGTTTATGAAGCAGGACGAGACTGGTCGGGCGCTTGCTGGAGCTGAGTTTGAGTTGAAAGATCAGTCGGGAACGGTGCTTCAGATAATGAAATCGGACGAATCTGGTCAGGTGAGCGCGACAGGTTTAGCACCAGGTGTATACACAGTTATGGAAACGAAGGCGCCAACGGGTTACACGTTAAATACGAAGTCACTCGAGTTTGTGATTGCTACTGCATTGGAAGGAAAGCCAGCGGTGAAAACATTAGCTAATTTTACGAACTATCAAGGTAGCGCGACGCTCGTGAAAAAGAATGATAGCGGTGATTTACTAGCAGGTGCGGTTTTCAAAGTGGTGGATGAAAATGGTGTAATTGTACGAGAGAATTTAGTAACGAATGAGGCTGGGGAAATCCATGCACGCGATTTAGCGCCGGGAGCGTACCAATTTGTAGAGGTGAGCGCACCGACTGGATATTTGGTGAACACGACGCCAGTGGCATTCACGATTGCAGATAAAGCACACGGAAAACTAGAGGCGGTTCAAAAAACATTCACGGATTACCAAGGTCGTTTTGAATTGCGAAAAGTAAATAGTGATAATGAGCCCTTGTCAGGTGCGGTATTCGAGCTGCGGAACGAGGATGGCGACACAGTGAAGACGATAGCGACAGGTGAGGACGGGCTCGTTGCTGCGACAGATATTGCGCCGGGTCAGTACACATTAGTCGAAGTAAAGGCGCCGAGGGGTTACATTTTGAATAGCTATCCGATCGCATTCGAGATTCCAGAATCAGCGCCGGACGTGCCTACCACAGTAGACTTAGGTAATTTTACGAATTTTAAAGGGAAAGTGGCATTGGTGAAGCAAGGTGAGGACGAAGAGGCCTTGGCGGGCGCTGAATTTACGATTTATGATATCGATGGAAAAGTGGTTGGGAAGCCAGTTGCAGCCTCCGATGGTCGCGTGGATTACGGCGATTTGGCGCCAGGCTACTACAAAATCGCCGAAACAAAAGCGCCACACGGCTATATTATCAACACCAATCCGATTTATTTTACGATTTTAGATACGTACCCAGGAAATCTAGATTTGATGGATACAGGTCATATTACGAATTATCAAGGTAAAATCGAGTTTCGCAAAACGGATGAAACGCATCACGGTTTGGCAGACGCGAAATTTAAGCTCATCAATCGGACGACTGGAGAAACGCTACAAACGGACATAATTTCGGGAGAAGATGGTGGTGTCACGTTGGCTAACCTCCATCCTGGTGAATATCAACTCATTGAAACGGAGGCGCCACATGGTTATATTCTAAATACAGCGCCGATGAATTTTACAATTAAGCGTGATTTGTTAGGAGCGCCAGAAGTCGTTCAGCTCGGCGATTTCATCAATTATCAAGGCTCTGTCGTTCTGAAGAAAACGGATGATTTCAAGAATCCGCTAGCAGGCGCGACATTCGATTTACTCGACGACAAAAAACAAGTGATTGCAACGAATCTCACCTCCGCTTCAGGTGGCGAAATAAAAGTAGGCGAGCTAGCACCAGGTGATTACTACTTCACAGAAACCCAGGCACCAAACGGTTATGAGAAAAAGGCTACACCGATTCCGTTCACGGTTACAGCAGAGGCGGAAGGTAAACCAACAGCGATTCAACTACAATTCGCTAATCAAAAAACACCTACAAAATTGCCACCAGTCGAGCACAAAGAGGACCATAAAAAAGACAATAAAGCGACTCATCCAAGTAAACGACCAATGACGCCTTCAAAAGACACTAAACTTCCTGAAACAGGTGATAACCAATCAGAGTCGATCTTGTTTATGATGATGGGCGCCTTACTTCTTGCAGGCTGGTCCAGAATGAATAGAAAATAAGGATTAGGTTGTCCCAGACCTTGTTTAGATCGATTAAAGAGTAGATGATGGAATGCCAGACGCGGCGTTTTTTGAATGACGTACGACATCGAATTAGCCAACTTGCGATATTATTTTGAACGAGTTGAAGAAAGAAATCGCCGCGGCATGGAGTTCCTCACGATTTTGTACTATAATAGAAGTATAAAATCGAAATGGAGGAACTAAAATATGGCTGATTTGCCAAAATGCCCAGAATGTAATTCAGAATACACGTACGAAGATCGCGGTCTATTTATTTGTCCAGAGTGTGGTCACGAGTGGTCTGCTGAGGCGGCTGAAGCAAGTGATGACGCGAAGGTTGTCCGCGATTCTAACGGGAATGTTTTAACAGATGGCGATTCTATCACGGTAATTAAGGACTTGAAAGTAAAAGGAAGTTCATCCGTGGTCAAAATTGGAACAAAAGTAAAAAACATTCGCTTAGTCGACGGTGATCACGATATCGACTGCAAAATTGATGGTTTTGGACCAATGAAATTAAAATCGGAGTTTGTGAAGAAGCTTTGATTTTTTCTGTAATTCGAAAGGCGCTTACTTATTTTAGGTAGGCGCTTTTTAATTGGAGGTGGAGAAATGAGATATATAAAATCACAGATGAAACAACTAGTGAGAGAAGATGTGCGATTACAGCAGAAACTGAAGCAATTGATGGTGGAACATGATTTAGAGAAAAGTTTTGCATTGAAGGCGTTGTATCATGCAGAAGTCGCTGATAGTGGAAAATACATGGAAGCGTATCGCGAATTAGATGATTTAAAATAATTTATTTGGCCCGATTCTATCCCAGAGTCGGGTTTTTAGTAAAACAAATAAAAAAAGTTGGGTATTTTACTGTTTTGTCTGGCGGTTTTTTTACTTTAGCTCTATAATAAGGCTATTAAATACTTTTAAAAGGTGATAAAATGGCGACGATGACAGATATTGCAAAATTGGCCGGGGTTTCGATAGCAACGGTTTCTCGGGTGCTAAATTATGATGAAACGCTCTCTGCTTCGGAAGAAACACGGCGCAAAATTTTTGAAATTGCAGAGAGTTTGGACTATACGAAGCATAAACAGAAATCGACGAAAAAAGTTGGTAAGATTGCGATTGTGCAGTGGAATACGGAAGAGGAAGAGCTTAATGATATTTACTATATGTCGATTCGGATTGGGGCGGAGAATCGTGCGCGGGATCATGGGATTGAGATTTCGACGTTATATGAACTAGGGAAGATTACGTCGGCCACGATTGATGGGATTTTGGCCATCGGAAAATTCACGTGGCAGCAAGTGGAACAGTTGCAGGCGATCCATACAAATATTTGTTTTGTGGATACAGATTATCGGCTGAATAAATATGATTCGGTTGTGATTGATTTCAGGCAGTCGACGCGTGATGTGATTGATTACTTTATTCAAGGGGGGCATACGAACATTGGTTTTATTGGGGCGGAGGAGCGTAGTGAAATAGATGGTGATATGAATGACCCGCGTTCTGTCGCCTATGTTGCGTATATGAAAGAGCGAGGATTGTATGAGAAACGGAATATGTTTGTGGTCGGTGGGCGCTTTGATGTACCATCGGGTTATGAGCAGATGAAGCAAGCGATTCAGCAACTGGGGGACGATTTGCCGACTGCTTTTTTTGTGGCGAATGATCCGATGGCGATCGGTTGTATGCGGGCCCTTGCGGAGCATCATATTCCGGTTCCTGGGCGTGTGAGCCTTGTTGGTTTCAATGATATCAGTGTCTCGCAGTATGTTTCGCCAGCGCTTAGCACGATTCGTGTTTACACCGAGTTCATGGGTGAGGAAGGTATGGACATGTTGTATGAGCGGATGAATGGACGCAAAATTGCCAAGCGCACGATTTTAGAAACGGACTTAATTACAAGAGAGAGTTCCAAATAATAATGTAAAATTCCGATGAGGTCAGGTATTAAGCTGATTTTATCGGTTTTTTGTTGTTTTTAGTAAACAAAAGGTAAAAATAATTGACTTTTAACTAAAAACTTGATATTCTGTTGGAGAAGTACATTAAATCTTTTCACAAACGAATGAAATGTTAGCGATTACAAAAATGGAGGGGTAAGGAATGAAGAAACGTTTTGCGATTTTGTTGATGGTTAGTATGGTAGCCATGCTCGCTTTAACAGCTTGTGGAAGTGGTTCCGAGGATAGCATGAATGAGAACAAGAAAGAATTAACGGCTTGGGCTTGGAATGTGAATGTGAAAGCATTAGAGGAAGCGGCCAAGGAATACGAGAAGGATAATAAGGGGTTCAAGTTAAAGGTTGTCGAAATGAGTAACACGGATGCCTACCAAAAAATTACGACGGGCCTTCAAGCTGGGGGAAAGGGCTTGCCAGATATTCTACTGATTGAGGATGATCAAGTGCAAGGTTACTTAGAAAACTTCCCGAAAGCTTTTGTAAATTTGTCTGATAAAGGATTTGATGATGAGAAAAGTAAATTTCCCGATTATAAAATCAGTCTTTTAAGTAAAAAAGATAAAATCTATGGATTCCCGTTTGATGCTGGTCCGACAGGTGTTTTCTATCGTACGGATATTTTCAAAGAAGCTGGCGTAGATCCTAAAACGATTCAAACGTGGGATGATTACATTGCAGCAGGTAAAACTATTAAGCAAAAAACAGGTAAAGATATGATTGGCATGGACTATAACAATGATGATGGTCAATATCGGATTATGTTGAATACGCTGGGCACGTTCTATTTTGATGATAAAGGGGACATCGCGTTTACGTCGGACGAGTCCGTAAAAGCGATGAGCATGATTCAGAAAATCAAGGATGCTGGCATTTCGAAAAATACGTCTGGCTGGGATCCATGGGTGAGCGCGCTTGCAAATGGAGAAGTTGTGACGGCGCCAACTGGAGCATGGTTCTCAGGTTCGTTGATTCAACAAGCGCCTGATTTAGCTGGTAAATGGAGTGTTTTCCCGATTCCGTCTGTTGAAAAAGGTGGAAGTCATGCGGCCAACAATGGTGGTAGTAATTTCATGATTCCAACAGCGAGTGCGAAATCGGATGAAGCATACAAGTTCTTAAAGTATTTTAGTACTTCCAATGATGTGCAGGAGCTGGCGATGAGCGAAGGTGGGTTATTCCCATCGCTGAATACGGTATATGAAACAGATACGTTCAAAAACGCAGGCGATTACTTCACGCAAGATAATATTTGGCAGTTGTTTGCAGGTCAAATGGACGAAATTAAACCGGCGAATTATACAGGGAATTTCTCTATTGCAAAAGATGAAGCAGTGAAGGCACAATCAAAAGTGCTTGAGGGCGGCGATGTGAAAGATGCATTAGAGGTTGCAAAGAAAAGTTTAGCAAACCGAATTCAACAGTAAAGTAAGCAAGCGTTACAAACAGAGATGGGGAGGGATTGCGGTTCCTTCTCATTGTGTGATAGGAGAATGAGCAATATGAGTAGAAGTAAGGCGTTTCCGTATATTTTTATTTTGCCATCGGTATTATTATTTGTTGTTTTTATTTTGTATCCGATTATTTCGTCGTTTGTGCTTAGTTTCCAGACGAGTGATGGTGGGGAATTGTCGTTTGCGGGCCTAGCGAATTATGAGAGGTTATTGCATGACGAGATCTTTTGGAAAGCTTTGAAAAATACGTTTATTATTTTCATTTTCCAAGTGCCGATTATGTTGTTTTTGGGGCTTGTTTTGGCGACGGTGCTGAACAATAAGTTGCTGAAATGGAAAGGCTTTTTTCGAGTTGGGTTTTATTTGCCGGCGGTGACTTCGTTGGTAGCGTATTCGTTGCTATTTTCGATTATGTTGCAAGATTCGGGATTGATTAATAATCTGTTGTCTTACATAGGGATTGGACCGATTCCTTGGCTGTCTTCGGCGAGTTGGTCGAAGGTGTCGATTATTTTAGCGATGATTTGGCGTTGGACGGGGTACAATATGGTTATTTATTTGGCGGCGTTGCAAAATATTCCAGAAGACACGTATGAGGCGGCGGATATGGATGGCGCTGGGAAAATACGTCAGTTCTTTAGTATTACGATTCCACAGTTGAAACCGGTAATTCTGTTTACGGCGATTCTGTCGACGATTGGGACGTTGCAATTGTTTGACGAGCCTTTCAACTTAACAAAAGGTGGACCGGCGGATTCGACGATGACGCTTGGTTTGTATATTTACCAGAACGGATTTAAGTATTTTGACTTTAGTTACGCGTCGGCGGTTGCGTACGTTGTCGTGATTATCGTTGCGGTGCTGTCCTTTATCCAATTTAAATTTACGGGAGCTGAGAAAAAATGAGTGAGAGAATGATGGGAAGAACGATTGGTAGATATGTGTTGCTCTCGATTTTTATGGTCATTTCGATTTTTCCGTTTTATTGGATGTTGATTGGGGCGACCAACCATTCGAGCAAGATGTTTTCGAAGCCGATTACGCTTTTACCAGGTAAGGAATTTATTACGAATTTGGTGAATTTGAACGACAATATCGGGATTTATCGGGTGTTGTTTAACTCGCTGCTCGTGTCGGGGGCTTATGTGCTTTTGGCACTCGCGATTAGTACGGCCGCGGCTTATGTGCTTGCCAAATTTCGATTCCGTGGCGCGAATTTGATTTTCTTATTGTTTATGCTTTCGATGATGATCCCGTCGCAGGCAACGGTGATTCCGCTGTTTAAATTGATGTCGAATTTTGAGTTGTTGAACACGTACTTTGCGTTGATTGTGCCACAACTTTGCTATCCGTTCGCGATCTTTTTAATGCGGCAAAATTTCATGGCGTTTCCGAGTGAATTGTTGGAGTCGGCGCGATTGGATGGGGCTGGGGAATATCGGATTTTCTTCCAGATTGTGTTGCCGTCGATGAAACCAGCGCTTGCCGCGACGTCGATTTTCTTGTTTATGACGCAGTGGAATAACTTTATGTGGCCGCTCGTTGTGACGACTTCGAGTGAGATGTACACGTTCCCGGTTGCGCTTTCGAGCTTGATGGGCGTGTCGTTTACAGATTATGGACAAGTAATGACGGGGATAACTTTTGCGACGATTCCGATCATTATTTTCTTCTTGATGTTGCAAAAACACTTTATTTCAGGAATGTTGGGTAGTGCGCTCAAGTAATTTTAGGAGGTTATGGGAATGTTGCGTGAACAGCAGAATTTTTATTATGGTGGGGATTATAACCCGGAGCAGTGGGATGAACGGGTTTGGTTAGAGGATATGCGTTTGATGAAGAAGGCGGGCGTGAATTATGTCAGCGTCAATATTTTTAGTTGGGCGAAGTTGCAGCCGAATGAGGAGACGTATGATTTTACGACGCTCGATAAGATTATGAACATGCTTGTGGAAAATGGTATCGGGGCGGATTTGGCGACGGGGACTGCGGCGCCGCCTGCTTGGATTGCGCGGAAGTATCCGGAGTCGTTGCCGATGGATGTGGATGGGACGCGTTTGTTGCCAGGATCGAGACAGCATTATTGTCCGAATAGCGTGGATTATGCGCGTTTGGCGGGGGCGTTGACGCGGAAAGTAGCGGAGCGGTACCATGATCATCCGGCGCTTGTGATGTGGCATATTAATAACGAGTATAGTTGCCATATTGGCGAGTGTTATTGTGAAAAGTGCCAAACTGATTTTCAGGGTTGGTTGAAGGCGAAGTATGGCACGACGGAGCAGTTGAACGTGAGTTGGTCGACAGATTTTTGGAGTCAGCGGTATTATGAATGGGAGGAAATTTTCTTGCCTGGGAAGACGCCGACGTACGCGAACCCGAATCAGCAGGTGGATTTCAAGCGGTTTATGAGTGATTCGTTGCTGGATTTGTATAAAATGGAGCGGGATATTTTGCGGGAGTTTTCGGCGGATGTTCCGATTATGACGAATTTGATGGGGCTGCATAAGCCGATTGATGGTTTTAAATGGGCACCGGAGATGGATTTGGTGTCTTGGGATGCGTATCCTGATCCGCATGACGTGATTCCGTACGCGCAATTTATGGCGCATGATTTGACGCGGAGTTTGAAGAAAAAGCCGTTTTTATTGATGGAGCAGGCGGCGAGTGCGGTGAATTGGCGGAGTCAGAATGGGGTGAAGACTCCGGGTGTGATGCGGTTGTGGAGTTATGAGTCGATTGCGCATGGTGCGGACGGGATCATGTTTTTCCAATGGCGGGCCTCTCAAGGTGGCGCGGAGAAGTTTCATAGTGGTATGGTGCCGCATTCTGGTGATGAGGACAGCCGTAATTTTAGAGAGGTTGCGGAGTTGGGGCAGGAGTTGCGTGGATTGGACGAGCTCGTTGGTTCGGAGTTTGATGCGCAAGTCGCGATTATTTTTGATTGGGAAAATTGGTGGGCGCTTGAGCTTGATTCGAAGCCGTCTGATTTGGTGACGTATATGCGCCAGTTATTGGCTTATTACAAGGTGTTGCATCGGTTGAATGTGCAGGTTGATTTTGTGCATCCGAGTGAGGATTTGACGGGGTATAAAGTGGTGTTTGCGCCAGCGAGTTATCAGGCTTCGCAGGATTTTGCGGCGAAAGTGACGGAATACGTGCAGGCGGGTGGTCATTTTGTGGCGAACTTCTTTAGTGGTATCGTGGACGAGAATGAGCGTGTGTATTTGGGCGGTTATCCGGGTGCGTATCGTGATGTGTTGGGCATTTATGTGGAGGAATTTGCGCCGCTAAAACGTGGGGTGAAGCACGGGATTCAGACGCAGTATGGTGATTTTGATATTGCGGTTTGGGAGGAAGTGATTCATTTGCGTGGCGCGGAGGCGATTGCATCGTTTAAGGACGGGTATATGAAGGATATGCCGGCTGTGACGGTGAACAAGTTTGGTGCGGGAACGGCGTATTATGTCGGGACGCAGCCGGATGCGGGTTATTTGGAGCGCTTGTTGCGAGATTGTCTAGATGCGGCGGATATTGCGCCTGCTTTTGCTGTGCCAGATGGTGTGGAAGTGACGGTGCGCCGCAAAGGGGACGTGACGTATTACTTCTTTTTGAATCACACAGATGTGACGCAAGTTTTCCCGATTGGTGGGACTTTTGCGGAACTGGTTGGCGGCGAAGCGATCGCGGACTTTATGACGTTGCCTGCGCGTGATGTGAAAATTTTAAAAGGATGATGGAGGTGCGCGCAAATGGGAATTTTTTATGATGAGGCGCAGCGGGTGTTTCATTTACGCGGAAAAGATGTGAGCTATGTGCTCGGCGTGGTGCGTGAGGGCTATTTGGCGCATTTGTATTATGGGAAAGGGATTCGTGAATTCGCGGGTTCCAATGGTTTGACGTTCATTAAGCGTGATTTCTCGCCGAGTGTTGGCATTGGGGACGAGACGTTTTCGCTGGATTCGTTGCCGCAGGAGTATCCGCAATATGGCAATACGGATTTTCGGAAACCTGCGTATCAGGTGAAAGGTGCGGATGGGACAACGATTTCGGATTTGCGCTACGATTCCCATCGTATTTTTTCTGGGAAAGTGGGGTTGGACGGCTTACCAGCGACGTATGTAACGGATGATGCTGAAGCCGAAACGCTTGAGATTACGATGATAGACGCGGTGTTGGGACTGCGTGTCATTTTGCAGTATACGGTTTTTGAGGAGGAAAACGTGATTACGCGGTCGGCGCGTTTTGTTAACGACGGACAGGATGCTTTGCAAATTTTGAAGGCGGCGAGCATGGCGGTGGATTTCAAAGATAGTGATTACGATTTGCTGACATTGCCGGGAGCTTGGGGTGCAGAACGGCATGTGGAACGGTTATCGTTGCGGCGCGGGATGCAGAGTGTGGATAGTGTTCGCGGAGGTAGTAGTCATCAGCAAAATCCATTTGTGGCGCTACTTCGGAAGCAGACGACTGAGGAGGCCGGTGAGGTTTACGGTTTCAACTTGGTGTATAGCGGAAACTTTGAGGCGTCTGTTGAGGTGGATCAGTTTACGACGACGCGGGTCATACTTGGTATTCATTCCTTTAATTTTGATTGGAAATTGGAGCAAGGCGCTATTTTTCAGACGCCAGAAGTGGTGATGGTTTACTCGGATTCAGGGCTTGGCGGCATGTCGCGCCAGTACCATCGGTTTTACCAGAAACATTTGTTACGAGGCGCTTACCGTGACAAGACGCGACCTATTTTAGTAAACAATTGGGAAGCGACTTATTTTGACTTCACTGAAGAAAAGATTTTGGACATCGCAAAAGTTGGCGGCAAGCTTGGAATGGAGCTGCTCGTGCTGGATGATGGCTGGTTTGGTAAGCGTAATTCGGATAAATCGTCTCTTGGAGATTGGTTTGTAAATGAGGAAAAACTACCAAACGGCTTGAAAAATCTTGCGGAAAACGTCAATAAACTCGGCATGAAATTCGGTTTATGGTTCGAGCCAGAGATGGTTTCGGTGGACAGTGATCTGTATCGAGAACATCCAGAATGGTGTATTCATGTGCCAAACCGGGCGCGTTCGGAAAGCCGTAACCAGCTAGTTCTCGATTTTTCAAGAGCAGATGTTTGTGCGGAAATGACGCGGCGTATGGCAGCTATTTTGACAGAAGTTCCGGTTGCTTACGTGAAGTGGGACATGAATCGGCATCTAACGGAGGTTGGTTCGGAGCATTTTCCGCGAGAGCGGCAGCAGGAGATTGCTCATCGACACATACTTGGCGTTTATCAGGTCATGGATGCGATTACCACGCGTTTTCCGGAAATTCTTTTTGAAAGTTGTTCTGGTGGTGGCGGTCGTTTTGATCCAGGTATGCTCTATTACATGCCGCAAACGTGGACGAGCGACGATACAGATGCTGTGGAACGCTTGAAAATTCAATACGGTACGAGTCTCGTTTATCCGATTGTAACGATGGGATCGCATGTTTCTAGCGTACCGAATCATCAAGTCGGCCGTATTACTTCCCTTGAAATGCGCGGAAACGTGGCGATGTCGGGGAACCTTGGTTATGAACTCGACCTAACGACATTGACCGACGCTGAGCAAAAAATAGTGAAACGGCAAATTGCAACCTATAAAGAAATTCGGACATTGATCCAATTCGGTGATTTTTACCGCCTAAAAAGCCCTTTTGAAGGAAATGAAACGGCATGGATGTTCGTTGATGCGACTAAATCGGAAGCTTATGTTTTCTATTTTCAGGTGTTAGCGACGCCGGCGAAACCGCTGAAATCTATCCGATTGACCGGATTGGACGAAGCGGCGGACTACGAATTAATTGGAACAGAGCAAGTTTTCGGCGGAGATGAACTAATGTACGCGGGAGTCAAGATTCCAACCGCACTCATTGGCGATTTCCAAACGGTCCGTTGGCATTTTAAATTGAAAAATAGCAAAAATTACCCAAATGTATACTGAACTATGGTAGAATGAATCCTAGTAAACAAAAAAGGAGAGTTTTAAAATGGGATTTTCAGAAGCATTTAAGGCCTTTTGGGGAAATTATGTTAATTTCAGTGGAAGAGCAAGCCGTTCCGAGTATTGGTTTGCACAGTTAGCACTATGGATTATTTTCTTTGTATTGGGCATTTTTAGTTATGCAAGTGAGTTTATTTATTACGTGGACGGGCTTTTGGGGGTGATCGTCATTATTCCAATGCTGAGTCTTGCCATTCGCCGTTTGCACGATACAAACAAGCGTGGCTGGTTCATTTTATTGGGACTAATTCCACTCGTTGGTTGGATCATCATGCTCGTTTTTTACTGTACAGCAGGGGATCGTGGGCCTAACCGTTTTGGCGAAGATCCGTTAGCGAAATAACACGAAAAAGTTGAGCCTGTGGAAGCTCAACTTTTTTATTTTGTCGTAGAAGCTATGATTTTCTCATAATTCTCGATTTTATATTGTAATTCGCTTTCCACACTCGTCAAACGCTCGAGTTGCTTCTGGATCAAAACTTGATGATTTTGCAATAATTCTAATCGTTGTCTTGTCGTATGCTCGCCTTCCAAAAATAATTCGGTATACTCGCGAATTTTGGCAATCGGCATCTGTGTTGCTTTCAGACGAATCACAAAACGGAGCCACTGAATGTGTTGCTCATCAAACGTTCGCTCACCATTCGCATTTCGCAGAGGCGTGATAATTTTTTCTTTTTCATAATAGCGTAATGTGTAGGTACTTAGTCCAACCAATTTTGCAGTTTCTCCAATTGAATACATCTTGTTCCTCCTAAATATTTACTATACAGTCTATACTTGCGACTATATCATAAATACTGAGCGAAGGCTATTTAGGGGAATGTATACGACAAAGGCTAGTTCTGCCACGATCACGGAACTAGCCTTTTAGTCATTCAAATTTGCATTTGGTTAAGCCTCTCGATTGTGCATCGGACAAGGTGACTTGTGTTTCTCCGTTGGAATTGTTAAGACCCCGGCAATTTTGATTGAAGTGATACCGTTTTCCAGTCGCGGTAATGTACACCATTTTGCCTTGATTATCGGCAGGCTGTTGTTCGGTTGCGGCTTGCCTGCGCTGTTCGGCTTCTTTTTGCGCAGCGGCTTGTTGGTCTGCTATACGTTTTGCCTCTGCTTTTCGATTTTCCTCGGCAATTCGCGCATCTTCCACACGTTTCGCTTTCGCAGCTTCTGTAGCAAGGCGTTCTTGTTCTTTCTTCTCGGCCTCGATACGCTTGGCTTCTGCGACTTGTTTCTCTTGTTCGATCTTGGCAAGTTTGGCTTTGTAAGCGGGATTAGCTTGGTATGTAATATTTTTCGTTTCGTTTTGGCTCTTCCAAGTGGTCGTCAGTGTTGCCGTCCCGTCATTCGGTACCTCTGTCAGCGCGAATGAAAAATTCCCTTTGGCATCGGATGTGGTCGTCTGATTTGGCTGCCCAGTTGCTACAAGCGTTAATTCCGCAGTAGGTTTTGTTTTTCCAGAAATGGTGACGGTTCCATTTTCGTCCGATTGAAAAGTACCCTCAGATTTAATACTAAGTTTTGGTGCTTTTTCTTGTGTAGCTGTAGGCTCTTCTTTCGTAAGCTCGTCATCACTTGCGCTACAGCCAGCCAGAATAATAGCAACCATTCCAATGGCTAAAAATAAGGGCATCCCTTTTTTGAAACTGGTCTTCTTCGCAAAAAACGTTAATATGCCAAGAAAAATGAAAATGAAAACTAATTCTATCATTTTTTATCTACCTCCCTATATATGTAAGTATACAGGATCACATAATAAATGCAATATTTGGATGTTCTTCCTGGTTCCATTCGATCTGCTGAAATAAGATAGGACGCAAAAATAGTAGGCAGGAAACGCCAAGCTTAGCGAGGTTCTTGTCTACTATTTTTTGTATTATCCTTTGACGACGCCGAGTGTTGTCAGTTTCTTGATGGTTTCGACGAGATCGGTTTGGTTTTGCATGACTTCGTCGATATTTTTATAGGCAAAGCGGCTTTCTTCGGCGACATCTTGGAGGTTTTTCTTGCCGATACTGATGTTATGCTCGTTCAGGTCTTGCAACACTTCCTCCATCGGAAAATTGCTTTTGGCGCGTGTTCTGGAGAAGCTTCGTCCGGCGCCGTGCGAGGAGGAGTGGAAACTTTCGGGGTTTCCGAGGCCGCGAACGAGATAGCTTGTTGCTCCCATCGCGCCGGGGATGATGCCGAGTTCGCCAGCTCGCGCACGCGTGGCGCCTTTGCGGTGAACCCAGACGTTTTCGCCATAATGATTTTCAAAGGAGGCGTAGTTGTGATGGCAATTGATTTTGTCGGTGAATTGCGGCGTACGTCCGAGTTTTTTGTTGCTGTGCTTGGTGAAGATGGTCATCGTGGCTTCAAGCATAGCTTCGCGGTTCTCATAAGCGTAGTCGAGTGCGAGATTCATCCATTCGATGTAGGCTTTTCCTTCTGGTGAATTGGTTGGCAAGAAGGCGAGCTTGTTTTGTTCGGGTGTGTCGCTATACCATTGTTTGTTCAACGTGACGGCGATTTTTTGAAAAGTTTGGCAAATTTGAGCGCCGAGATGGCGACTTCCAGAATGGAGCATAATGCCGAGATAGCCGTTTTCGTCTTTTTGAAATTCGATGAAATGGTTGCCGCCGCCGAGTGTGCCGACCTGATAGTAGGCGTTTTCTAGTAGTTCCACTGCGTTGGATAGTAGTTCATAGTGGTCTTTTTGCGCTAGGGCCATGTCGATGACGGCGGAGTTCTGCGGCGCGCGGTGACGGGCTTTGCCAACGGGAACCGTGAAAAGTGTCTCGTTAACGATGCTTTGGATGAAGTTCTTGGTGAGTTCGCTTTCATGGATATCGGTTTGGACGTAACACATTCCGCATCCGATATCCATTCCAACGGCATACGGGACGATCGTGTTTTTGGTGGCGAGAACCCCGCCAATCGGCATGCCTGCGCCGAGATGGGTGTCAGGCATGAGTGCTAGCCATTTGAAGACGAACGGGAGGTTGGCGATCGCTTTTGCTTGATCGAAGCACCCGTCTTCTATTGCTGATTGGTCGGAAAGCCAGATTTTGATTGGTTTTGCTGTTTCGTTTTTTTCATAGTAAGTGAACATTGTAATTTCCTCGTTTCTAGTTTATGGTCTTAGTATAGAGGATTCGGATGGGTTTATCTTATAAAAAAAGGTGCGAACGGAGGACACGATGGCAAAGTCATTTAATGAATTGGTGAAAAATTTTGCGGTGCTGCGAAATTATGTTCGGGAATTTTATGTGTATGGATTTAAGCAACGGGAGGATTTTACGGAAAAAAGTGGACGAAGTTATGATAATGTGCGGCGACGAGTGGAGAGTTATTTGCGGGAGTACGTGGATGTGGAGCAACAGGCGAGTGGCAGGGCGTTACGATTGTTCATCGATCCGAATGAGATTACGGAAAATCCGATGTTCGCGGTATGGCAGGCGAAGAGTTTTACGAAGAACGATATTTTTCTGCATTTTGTGTTGATGGATCTTTTTCAGGAAGGCGTGTCATTGTCGGTGAATCAGGTGTTGGCGCGGATAGATGAGGAGTATTTCGTGCATTTTCAGGATGGGTTTCTGGTGGAAGCGCTAACGTTGCGAAAAAAATTGGCGGAGTATGTGGAGCTGGGTGTGTTGCGACGGGAAGCGTGTGGGCGTGCGGTTTATTTTTCGCGTGTGCCGTGTGTGGTGTTGGGGCGCCGGATGAAGCAAGCGGTGCAGTTTTTTAAGGAAATGGCGCCGCTCGGGGTGTTGGGCCATTATTTGTTGCAACAGGAGACGGTACGGGAATCGGTGTTTAGTTATAAGCATTATTTCGTGATGCATACGCTGGAGGAGCAGGTTTTCTTGGATTTGTTGCTGGCGATTCGGGAGGAGCGCTGGGTCGTGATGGCGCGATTTGGTCGGAAACGGGAATTGCGATTTTTGCCGATAAAATTGCTTACGAGTGCGCAGTCGGGACGGCAATATGTTGTTGGGAAATCGAAGCGGGGTCAGTTTTTTGCGTTTCATCGGTTGGATCAGATAGAACGTGTGGTGTTGGCGGAGGTCGCGACGGATTTCGGGATGGAAAAGGAGCATTTTGATGAGGTGCGTAAATTCATGTGGAGCGCGGGATTTGATCGGCGTGTGGTACATGAGTTGCGTGTGACGCTTGCCATTGATGAGGAACGGGAAGCGTATTTGTTGGAGCGGATTCGAATGGAGGGGCGGCATGGGACGCTGACACGTGTGACTCGGGAGCGGTTCGTGTTCGCGATTTCGACGTATGATTTGAATGGGATGAAGCCGTTTTTGCGGACATTTGTGGGGCGGATTATAGCTCTTGATTCGGGAGATTTGACTTGGGAACGGCAATTTTACGCGGAGCTTGCGGACATGTATCGGCTCTATTTTGAGGAGGGGACGACGGTTGGAGATATTTAATGAGATGTATGGGACGTATTATCGTGTGGTACTGGAAATCTTATCGCAAAAGCGCGGATTGACGAAGCAGGACTGTGCGGAGATTGTGCGGGAACTTGGATTTGATGAGAGTGGCTTGCATTTGTTGCCGCAGCTGACGGAGAATTGGCATCTGTTGGTGGAGAGGTCTGATGAGGCGGTGTATGATTCGATTTTGAAGCGGAATTGGTTGCCGGTGCAAGGGTCTCTTTTGAAACGGTGGTTGAAGACGGTTTTGCGGGATCCGCGGATGGGTTTGTTTTTGACGGATGATGTGCTTGCGGAGTTGGAGCGGGAACTGGTGGACTATGATGTGCTGTTTGATGTGGATACGATTTGGTGTTTTGATGGGTTTTTGGGAGGGGATATGTATTTGGAGCCGGGGTATCGGACGCGGTTTGGTGTTGTATTGGATGCGCTTTATGGGAAGCGGGAGTTGGAACTGGTGTATCAGGTGCAGGAAGGTAGGGTGTTGACGGGGACGTTTTTGCCGGTGCGTTTGGAGTTTTCGCAGAAGAATGATAAGTTTCGCTTGCTTTGTTTTCGGAAGGCGGATTTAATGCCGTTTACACTGAACATGGCGAAGCTTGCGGAGGTGCGGATGGGTGCGCAGATCGAGGGTGAATTGCCGGAACATAAGGCGGAGATGGTGATTGTGAAGTGTCATGTGGTGGATCATCGGAATGCGGTGGACCGAGCGATGATTCATTTTGCGGATTATAAGAAGAAAGCGTTTCGGACGGCGCGCGCAAATGTGTTTGAAATCGAGATTTATTGTCCTCGTGGTGATTTGACGGAGCTCGTGATTCAGCTTTTGTCTTTCGGGCCGATGGTGCAGGTTTTGGAGCCGGTGAGCGTGGTTGCGGAGATGAAGCGGCGATTGGCACGGCAGTTAGAATTTTAAAACGTGAATGAGAAGGAATATACGTCGCTATCGGGCTTGTTTTTTGATACAATGAACGAAAGAATATACATAGAAATTGGAGGAATGGGATTATGGCTTTGAAAGATTTGCAGAATGGCTCGGATATTAGAGGAATTGCGATTGAAACAGACAAACACGATGTGACGTTGACGGATGAGTATGTGAGTGCGATTGCGATTGGTTTTGCTGCATGGTTACGGCATGTAAAAAAAGCTGGAGAACGGGTTTCTGTTGCGATTGGGCATGATAGTCGCTTGTCTGCTGGGCGGATCAAAGATGTGTTGACGGCAAGCTTGACGCGGTCAGGAATCGATGTGGTTGATGTTGGTTTGGCGACGACGCCGGCAATGTTTATGGCAACACAATATGATGGCTACACGTGTGATGCGGCGATAATGATTACGGCGAGCCATCTTCCTTATTTCTACAATGGCTTGAAATTGTTCACGCGTGATGGTGGCGCGGAGCATGAGGACATTGATTTTATTATGGAAAATGCGGACGCGGTTGTCGTGGCTAAAACGGTGGGAACGGTGACGCAAAAACCGTTATTGCAAAAATATGCAGCGGACTTGGTGGATAAAATTCGCGCAGGAATTCAAGATGTGACGGATTTTGAGAACCCGCTTGCGGGAAGCCACATTGTGGTGGATGCGGGGAACGGTGCTGGTGGTTTTTTTGCGACGGAAGTGTTGGCAAAACTAGGTGCGGATGTTACGGGAAGCCAATTTTTAGAGCCTGATGGACGTTTCCCCAATCATATTCCGAATCCTGATAATAATGAGGCAATGGCGAGCTTGAAGGAAGCGGTATTGGCGAATAAGGCTGATTTGGGCGTTATTTTTGATACGGATGTGGACCGGGCGGCGATTGTGGATCGTGATGGTGAAAGCTTGAATCGGAACCCGCTGATTGCAGTGATTTCGGCGATTGTTCTAGAGGAGTATCCTGGGACGACGATTGTAACGGATTCGACTACTTCGACGCATCTGGAGAAATTTATCGCGGATCTTGGTGGGAAACAACACCGATTTAAGCGCGGCTATCGAAATGTGATCAATGAGGCGATTCGTTTGAACGACACGGGGACTCCGAGTGAACTTGCCATTGAGGTTAGTGGTCATGCGGCGTTGAAAGAGAATTATTTTCTAGATGATGGGGCGTATTTGATCGCTAAAATCTTGATGCGTTATGCGAAATTGCGCAAAGAAGGTAAGGATTTGGCTGATTTGACGCGGGATTTGAAAGTTCCGGCGGACAATGACGAGATTCGTTTATCGATTTTGGCAAGTAATTTTAAGGTGTATGGGTTGGCGGCTTTGGAAGATTTCAAAGGGTTTGTGGCTAAAACGGACGGCTTGGAATTGGAGCCTGTAAACCAAGAGGGCGTAAGGATTAACACGAGTGGCGCGTTCGGAAATGGTTGGTTTTTGTTACGTATGAGTTTACATGAGCCGGTTATGCCAGTAAACTTAGAGAGTGATGAAGTAGGCGGTGTAGAAAAAATCAAAGCGGTATTAGAGGAATTCTTCGCGGGCTATGCAGAGATCGATAGCACGAGCCTGAAAAAATAAGCCAATAGAAGGAATGAGAAGCATGATTGATATACATTGTCACATCTTGAATAATTTGGATGATGGACCAAAAACAGAAACGGCGAGTCTGGCCATGGCGCAACAAGCAATTGCAGAGGGTTTCACGGATATCATTGCAACGCCACATCATTTGAAAGGCGATTATTTTAATCTGCGACCTTCTGTAGCGGAGCATGTAGCTGAGTTGAACGAGGCGATTAAAGATAACGGAATGGAACTACAAGTGCACGTTGGGCAAGAAGTGCGTTTGCATGGCGAAATTATTGAAGGGTTGAAAAATGGGGATTTGGCGTCTCTTGCGGGAAGCCGTTATGTGTTGATTGAGTTTCCGACGCAGAGCATTCCAGTGTTTACAGAGCAATTATTTTATGATTTGCAGATGGCGGGATATGTGCCGGTGATTGCGCATCCAGAGCGGAATTTTGAGATTATGGAAAATCCGGAGCGGTTGTATGAATTTGTGTCGCACGGTGCTTTGGCGCAACTTACTTGGTCGAGTTTGGACGGGAAGTTTGGGAAGAAGTCGAAGAAGTCGAGTGAGATTTTGCTTGAAAATCAGCTGGTACATTTTTTGGCGACAGATGCGCATGATACGGTTCGCAGACCGCTTTTGCATAAGGAAATTGAGCAGCGATTGGTGAAAAAAGTTGGATCGCGATACGTTGAGTATTTAAAAGGCAATGGAGCAAATGTACTGCAGAACGAGATAATTCTTGCGGAAGATTATACAGCGCCTTCAAGTAAGCGATTTTTCTTGTTTTAACAGCTCATAAAACCAAAACGGGCATGAACAGCGCTAAATAATGTTCATGCCACTTTTGAATGTTTTTTCTTATTTTTGAGGTAGTCTATTCAGATGGGGTTTCATTTTAGGAGGAATGTGAGATATGGTGTTAGAAAATGTTAAGGCGTATTGGGGAGCTTATGCCGTAGCTAACGGGTTAGACCGCAATGTTCCGCCAGCATGGATGTTTGGCGATGGTTCCCAAGAGATGGGAGACAGGCTAGGAAGTCTTGTTGTACAAGGGATTAAGACGGGTACTTGTGCGGCGCATTGTGTTTTTGAATTAGAAAATGAGCCGATTCCGGAGGTAAATACATATGAGATTGTGCTGGATGGTAGCAATGAGCCATTAGCGATTATTAAGTATACAGAGATCGATCTGGTGAAAATGAACGAAGTCACACACGATTTCGCGAGATCAGAAGGTGAAGGCGATTTGAGCTATGAATACTGGTATACAGGGCATAAAAAGTTTTTCACATGGGAACTTGGTCAGTATGGCCGCGCTTTTACGGACGATTTATTACTGGTCTGTCAAACATTTGAAGTGATGGATATTTACCGAGAGCGGGAAAGTCTGTGAAGCATCTCAAAAAACAAATGACATCCCTTTCTTACATCGCCAAATCATGGTATAATCAAACGAAACGTATAGTTGCGAACAACCATTTCATCCGTGAAGTGGTTTAAGTTGTTGAGGAGAGTCGTTATGAAGATGATAGTTGGACTCGGAAATCCGGGTAAGAAATATGAACGTACGAGGCATAATGTCGGCTTTATGGTCGTCGATGAGCTTAGTTTTAGATATCAAACGCCTTGGAAGAAGTCGAAATTTAATGGGATGACGAGCAGTATCGTCGTGAATGGCGAGAAAATGTTACTCGTGAAACCGTTAACTTTTATGAATCTTTCGGGGGAATGTGTACGTCCCTTAATGGATTATTATGATATGTCAGTGGACGACGTGATGATTATTTATGATGATTTGGACTTACCTACTGGGAAAATTAGACTTAGACAAAAGGGTAGCGCTGGTGGTCATAATGGGATGAAATCATTGATTCAGCATTTGAAAACGCAGGAATTTAACAGGATTCGTGTTGGTGTGGATCGGCCTGCGAACGGTGATATTATTAATTATGTGCTTGGTGATTTTCCAAAAGCAGAGCAAGCGGATATTATCGACGCAATCAAGAAGAGTGCGGATGCCGTGGAAGCTTGGTCGAATAAAGGTTTTGCAGAGGTTATGAATCAATTTAACTAGTGATTAGCAGCCGGATTATTTCGGCGAGAAATTTAGATGGAATATTCAAAAAAAGGAGGCCTTTTAGTGTGAAGGGATTACAACAGCTTGTCTATGAACAAAAAGATATTCGTGGCGTTATCAAAGAATTGGATGAAAAGGGAAAATCGCAATTAGTAACGGGGCTTTCGGGTTCAAGTCGAGCGTTATTTGCCAGTGTTATGGAGGGTGGGACGCAGCGACCAGTTATTTTTGTGACGCATAATTTATATCATGCTCAGAAATTATACGATGATTTGTCGGCTTTGGTGGACAGTGATCGTCTTTACTTATATCCTGCCGATGAGTTGATTTCGTCGGAACTTAGTATCTCAAGCCCAGAACTTCGAGGGCAACGCGTGGAGGTACTACAATTTCTGTTGTCTCGAAAACCGGGAATCGTGATTGTACCTGTTTCTGGGATGCGCAAAATTTTGCCGCCGGTTTCGATTTGGGAGAAGTATAATATTTCGTTGATTCAAGGTGCGGAGATTGATCCAGAGGGATTGCAGCAACAATTGGTGACAATGGGGTATTCAAGAAGTGATATGGTTAACACGCCGGGAGAGTTTAGTATTCGCGGCGGTATTATCGATATTTATCCGATCACGGAGGAGCACCCGATTCGGATGGAGTTATTCGATACGGAAGTGGAGTCGTTACGCTTTTTTGATGTGGATACGCAGCGTTCGATTGAGACGGTGGAGGAATTCCGCTTGGTGCCTGCGACGGAGATTTTGCTGGAGCCGGCGTTTTTCCCGGATTTGGTGACGCGGATTGAGAAAAAATTGGCGCAGACGCTGAAACAGATGGCGGGTGAGAAGGAAAAGCAACAGCTGGTGGAAAACTTAGAAGAGGATTTGGAGTTGCTTCGTGACGGCCAAAAACCGGACATGTTTTTCAAGTATATCGGGATGTGTTATCCTGATCCGGCTTCGTTGCTGGATTATGTGCCGCAAAACTCGATTTTGTTATTTGATGAATTTGCGCGGATTCAAGAGACGGATGAGCGTTTAGAAAAAGAGGAAGCGGAATGGCAAACGGAGACGCTAGAACGGTTGGAGACGGTCCGTGATACGAAGATGAGCCACAATTTCCGAGCGCTACTGGAAACGGATCGCTTGTCGCGGATTTATTTGTCGTTGTTCCAAAAGACGCCGAACAGTGTGCGGATTGCGAAGATGACGAACATTGTTTATAAGCAAATGCAGCAATTCCATGGTCAGATGAGTGTTTTGAAAACGGAGATGGATAGCTGGTCGAAAAATAATTATGCGGTCGTAATTTTGGCGCCGTCTATTGATCGTGCGGAGAAAATGAAGCAGACGCTCGCGGATTATGAGATGGAAAGCGTGATTTTAAAGGATGAGTCGGAGGTTCCGAAATTTGGCCAGACGCAATTTGCGCTTGGTAGTTTTCAGAATGGGTTTGAGTTGCCGCTTGCCAAGGTTGTTTTTATCAGTGAGACGGAACTTTTTAATAATAAGAAGCAGCAGAAGCCGAAGAAGCGGCAGAAACTGTCGAATGCGGAGCGGATTCAGAGTTATTCGGAGCTGAAGGTTGGCGATTATGTGGTTCATGTGAATCACGGGATTGCGCGTTATGTCGGGATGGAGACGCTGGATATTAACGGGGTTCATAAGGATTACTTATTATTGATGTACCAAGGCGATGATAAGTTATTTATCCCGGTGGAGCAACTGGAGCTCGTGCAAAAATATGTTGGTTCAGAAGGCAAAGCGCCGAAGTTGAACAAGCTTGGTGGCGCGGAGTGGAAGCGTGTGAAGACGCGGGTTCAGGCTTCTGTGCAGGATATTGCGGATGATTTGATTAAATTGTACGCGGAACGTGAGGCGGAGCGCGGTTATGGCTACAGCCCTGACGGTGAAATGATGCGTGAGTTTGAAGATGCGTTTCCGTACCAGGCGACGGAGGATCAGTTGCGTTCGATTATGGAAATTAAGAAGGATATGGAACGCGAACGGCCAATGGATCGCTTGCTTGTCGGGGACGTTGGTTATGGGAAAACAGAGGTTGCCTTGCGTGCGGCGTTTAAGGCGATGATGGACGGGAAACAGGTCGCATTCCTCGTGCCGACAACGATTCTGGCGCAGCAGCATTACGAAACGATGAAGGAGCGGTTTCAAGGATTTCCGATTGAGGTTGGATTGCTGAGCCGATTCCGAACGCGTAAGCAGCAAAATGAGACGCTAAAAGGCTTGAAGTCGGGACACGTGGATATTGTGGTCGGGACGCATCGCCTGCTTTCGAAAGATGTGGAATATCACGATTTAGGATTCCTTGTCATCGATGAGGAGCAACGGTTTGGCGTGACGCATAAGGAGAAAATTAAGCATATCCGTTCGAAAATTGATGTGTTGACGCTTACCGCCACGCCGATTCCGCGGACACTGCATATGTCGATGCTTGGCGTGCGTGATTTGTCGGTCATTGAGACGCCTCCTGCGAACCGTTTCCCAGTGCAAACCTATGTGGTGGAGCAAAATAATGTGTTGATTCGAGAAGCGATTGAGCGGGAGCTGGCGCGTGATGGACAAGTTTTCTTCCTGCATAACCGGGTGGATTCCATTTTGCAAAAAGCGGATGAGATCAAGATGCTTGTGCCAGACGCGCGTGTTGCGGTGGCGCACGGTCAAATGACGGAGACGGAGCTTGAGTCAGTGATTTTGAGTTTCCTTGAGGGCGAATACGATGTGCTAGTAACGACGACGATTATTGAAACCGGCGTGGATATTCCAAATGTGAATACGTTATTCGTTCAAAATGCAGATCACATGGGGCTTTCTCAGCTCTATCAATTGCGCGGTCGTGTTGGTCGGTGGAACCGGATTGCTTACGCCTACTTTATGTATCAAAAAGATAAAATCCTGCGGGAAGAGGCGGAGAAGCGTTTGCAGGCGATCAAAGAGTTCACGGAGCTCGGTTCTGGATTTAAGATCGCTATGCGTGATTTGTCGATTCGTGGCGCTGGTAATATTTTAGGATCGCAGCAACACGGTTTCATCGATTCTGTCGGCTTTGATTTGTATTCGCAGATGCTGCAAGAAGCGATTGCGGCGCGGCAGCCTAAGGAAGCGCATGAGCGGGTCGTTCCTGTGGAAATTGATATTACGGTGGATGCGTATATTCCGGAGCACTATATTCAAGATGGACGTCAAAAAATTGAGATGTACAAACGTTTCCGGACGGTGCTTGATATGGAGGATTTGGAAGAATTGCGTTCTGACATGACGGATCGCTTTGGTGAATATCCGGAGCAGGTGGAATATTTATTCACGATTACCGAATTAAAAGTGTATGCGATGCGGGTTGGAATTGAGTCGGTGAAACAAGAAGCGACGAAGGTTACGATTCTTTTCTCGGAAGATGGTACGCAAAATATGCGTGGCGACATGGTGATGCAGGTCATCGGTGAGTACGGTCGCCAGATTGGTGTAGGCATGGACGGTCAACAGTTGAAGATTACTGTAAATGTTGGTGCCAAGCCACTGCAAGAATGGCTGTATGAGCTGAAAACATTGACTGACAAATTATCAGAAGCGAAAAAAGAAACCGTGGAATCACAATCAGAATTAAGATAATTAAAGAAGGCGGTGACGCAAGCGATGGCTCAAAAAACGATTAAGAACTTAATGCAAGGCGCGGTATGGTTAACGCTTGCGTCACTACTTTCTAAAATACTGAGCGCGGTTTACCGGATTCCGTTCCAAAACATGGTTGGCGATATTGGTTTTTATATTTTCCAACAAGTATATCCGATTTATGGCATTGCGATGACGCTTGCTTTGGCTGGTTTTCCGATTATTGTCTCACGTATGATTGCGGAGGAAAAGGATGCGGCACAGCGCGAAACGATTTTTCAGTCAGCGCTTCAGGTCATGATTGGTGTCGGAGTCCTTTTTTTCATCGCAATTTTCTTCGGAGCGGGTTTCATTGCGCGCGTAATGGGAGATGTTCATTTAACCGTTCTGATTCGCGTCATCAGTTTCGCCTTTTTATTGATGCCATTTTTGGCTAGTTTACGTGGTTTTTTTCAAGGCCATGAGCAGATGATCCCGACAGCAGTTTCGCAAACGATCGAACAATTAGTGCGCGTCATCATTATTATTGCTGGGGCAACCGGGGCCGTCGCACTTGGTTGGAATCTCTATATGACGGGCGCCGTGGCTATGAGCGGTGCTGTGATCGGCGGCTTTGGCGCGCTAGGTACGCTACTCTATTTTTACTGGCGCAAAAAACCAGAACAAATCAGGTTCACCAAAAAATGGGCCAGCATCAAGTTTGTCAAGCAGTTCCTCGCGCAAAGCATCGCGGTCTGCACAACAAGTGCGATGCTGATTTTGTTCCAACTACTAGATTCCTTCCAAGTTTACCGCCTTATGCGCAATTCTGGCATTGAGACGACTACCGCGAAAGCCTTAAAAGGAATCTATGATCGCGGCCAGCCACTTTTGCAATTAGGCTTGGTCTTGTGCATGGGTCTCGCGCTCGCCATCGTGCCAATGATTACATCAGCAAAAGCGCGCGGGGAAACAAAAGAATTACGGCGATCCGTCCTGCTCATCATCAAACTCACCATCCTTCTATCGGGAGCCGCAACGCTTGGCCTTATCGCTATCATGCGTCCGACGAACCAAATGCTGTTTGAGACCGCGTCAGGAACTGGTGTCCTGCAGGTATTTATCCTGTCACTATTCCTGAGTTCACTCATCGTGACAATGAGCAGCATCTTGCAAGGGTTCGGCAACATGGCAGGGCCCGCCGTCGCGGTCTGCGTCGGACTCGCCGTCAAGCTCGCAACAAATGCTATGCTCGTACCGCGTTTCGCAACATATGGCGCATCTTGGTCCACCGTCATTGGCCTCAGCGCGACGCTCATCCTGTGCTGCGTTCTGCTCAAACGCCAGCTCCCCATCCCGTTCATCCGCAAAAACATGATCGGCTGGGCACTGCTTGCCTTTGTAGCGATGATCATTGTTCCCGTCGCGTGGGAAGCATTCTGGCCACTCACAAGCCGCATCGGCAGCGCGGTCCAAGCCCTATTCGGCGCACTCATCGGAGGAATCATCTTTTTCTACTGCCTCATCAAGTTCAAACTACTCACGACACGCGACCTAATCTTCATGCCATTCGGCTCAAAACTGCTCTGGCTCGCTAACAAAATCCATCGTAGATAGTTGCAATTTCCGCCTAACCGTGCGAAGATAAAGATAAATTTTACAAGCAAAGGAAGGATGTAACATGGCTGATTCAATGCGTTTAGATAAATTTTTAAAAGTATCACGACTGATCAAACGGCGAACCGTCGCAAAAGAAGTCGCTGAAAAAGGTCGGATTTCTGTTAACGGCACGGTTGCCAAACCAGGCACCAATGTCAAAGCCGGCGATGAACTAATCATCAAATTTGGTCAAAAAACAGTGACGGCACAAATCGATCGTTTAGAGGAAAATGCCCGTAAAGAAGTCGCGACAGAAATGTACACGATTTTAAAAGAAGAACGCAAAGACGAAGAATAAACGAAAAATACGAGTTTGAGACGCGCACGTGGTTTCAAGCTCTTTTTTCACATCATTGAGGAGGAAAAACGAATGAGAGCAATCATGTACGTCGCTCACGGTAGCCGTTTACCCGAGAAAAATCGCGAATTTCGCCGTTTTGTAGAACAAATCATGCAACAACGACCAGAAACCCATCAAAAAATCGCTTTCCTAGAAAAAGAAGACGAAACGATGGCGCTGGTTGGTGAGGCTCTGATGAAAGCCGGTGCGTCCGAAATCACGGTGATCCCGATGCTACTTTTCCCAGCCATGCACGCGACAAAAGATATTCCGGAACAAGTCACCGCGCTAAAAAAAGCTCATCCAGATGTGATTTTCCAAATTGCTGATACATTTGGAGCAGAAGAGGAAACGATTGCTGTTGCCGCATCACGAATCAAAGCAGCAAGTCCAGCAAGAAGCGCAGCGATTCTCGTCATCGCTCACGGCAGCGCAACTTATCACGAACCGCGAATCCAGATGCAGCGCGTCGCAGAGAAACTTAGCGCCGAGCTCGGCAACCCGGTCACACTAGGCATGCTCCACGGCGAACCTAACTATCGCCAAGTTGCCACAGAACTCGCGGCAACAAACGATGATATCTATTGGATGCCCTATTTCCTTTTCACAGGCCAGCTTGTCGATAAAATCCGCGCTGGAATCAAGGAGGTAAGCGAGCATACCCCCAATACCACATGGCATGAAACCAACTGTCTTGAACTAGATTCCAGCCTCGCGCCCGCCGTACTTCGCAAGATCGCAGAGGTGTCCCAATGACAATCATAGGCTATCCAATTCTACTCCAGCTAGCGGATAAAAACGTAGCCATCATCGGCGGTGGCAAAATAGCGACTCGTAAAGCACAAGGACTACTCCCGACTGGCGCCAGCATCACGGTTATCGCACCCACCTTCACAAAAACGCTACAAGAAATGCCCATCACACGAATCCAAGAAAACTATCATGCTGCACATATCAAAGACGCATTCCTCATTTTTTGCTGTACGAACGATCCAGAAATAAACACCCGAGTGACGACAGATGCAACCGCGCCCCAATTAGTCAACGATTGTAGCAATAAGACCCGATCGGATTTTTTCAACATGGCAACGATCCGAAAAGCAGACCACCTGATCGCGATATCCACGGATGGCACTGACCCAGCCAGATCCAAAAACATCCGTACAAAAATAGAGCAGAACACCGAATTTTAGCGTTCTGCTTCCAAATTTGTCCATCATATCATGCGGAATAAGCCCACCACCACACTTTTTCAGTGTTTCCCCTCATATTCGAGATTCCCAAATCCCTGTATAATAAGGACATCTAATTTTACAATTAATTGTGCATATATTCACAATTAACAGGAGGGGAAACCAATGCCAAAACAAAAACTACTCATGATCGGTAACGGCATGGCCGGTGTGCGGACTATCGAAGAAATACTGGAACGCGAGCCAGGTAAATACGCCATCACCATCATTGGCGACGAGCCGTATCCGAACTACAACCGAATCATGCTATCCAATATTCTGCAAAACAAGATGGCTCCATCCGAAATTATCCTGAACGACGAAGCATGGTATAAAGACAACCAAATCGACTTACATACGAGTGAACAGGCACTACTTATCGATAGACACACGAAAACCGTAACGACTACGAAGCGTAACATCAGCTACGACAAGCTTATTTTAGCGACTGGATCTAGAGCATTTATTCTCCCAATTCCTGGCGCGGATCTCGACGGCGTACTTGGTTTCCGCACGATTAACGACACAGAAAAAATGATCGACATATCGCAAAAATACGAACGAGCTACTGTCATTGGCGGTGGTTTACTCGGTCTAGAGGCCGCGCGAGGCTTGCTTGATCAAGGCATGGATGTCACTGTCATCCACCTCGCAGAATGGCTCATGGAAACCCAACTTGACGCAAAAGCAGGGGAACTTTTAAAAGCAGACTTGGAAGCGCAAGGCATGAAATTCCTCATGCAAAAAGCAACCTCAAAAATCCTCGGGAAATCACGCGTGACAGGGCTAGCTTTTAAGGATGGCACGCAAATCGAGACGGATCTTGTCGTCATGGCGATCGGAATCAAGCCTGAAATCGAATTGGCGCAACAGGCGAATTTACCAACAGGACGCGGTATCCTAGTCGATGATTTCATGACAACGGCAGACCCAGACATTTTTGCGGTGGGGGAGTGTGCGGAACATAATGGCATCGCATATGGCCTTGTAGCACCACTTTATGAACAAGGAAAAGTGCTCGCCGATCGACTATGTGACATTGCAACAAAAGGGTACCACGGTAGCAAGATGTTCACCCAACTCAAAGTATCCGGTTGCGACCTTTTCTCGGCAGGCGACATTAAAGAAAACGCGGAAATCAAAGGCGTCACTATTTTTAACAGCATCGAAAACAAATACAAAAAAATATTCATGCGCGACGGAAAACTGGTTGGTGTCGTACTTTACGGTGATACGACCGAGGGAAACCGTCTTTACAATCTCCTCAAAAAAGAAGAAGAACTAACCGATTTCACACTCGTTTCTTTATTGCATAAATCAGGAGAAGTAGAGAGTACGAGCGTTGCTGAAATGTCAGACGATGCGTCCGTATGCGGTTGTAATGGCGTCACAAAAGGTGCCATCACGAAGGCGATTACAGAAAAAGGTCTCACGACAATCGGGGAAGTTACAGCCCATACAAAAGCCGGTGGTTCCTGTGGGAAATGCAAGCCGATCATTGGCGATATTTTAGAACACACACTTGGCGATGATTTCGTGAGCGCAGCACCAGTCGGAATATGCGGTTGTACCGACTTCACGCGTGACCAACTCATCATTCAAATCAGATCGAAACAACTACAAACTGCAAAAGAAGTCCGCCACGTATTAGCGTTTCGGAATCCAGAAGGCTGCTCCAAATGTCGGCCAGCACTCAATTATTATCTCAACATGGTCTGGCCGAAAACACATGCCGATGAACCAGAAAGTCGCTACGTCAACGAAAGGCTACACGCCAATATTCAAAATGATGGTACGTACTCTGTGATCCCACGAATGTATGCTGGTCAAACAGATCCGCAACAATTGATTCAAATCGCGAAAGTCGCAGAAAAATACGATATTCCATTATTAAAACTGACTGGCGGCCAGCGCATAGGACTCTATGGCGTGAAAAAAGAAGACCTTCCGAAAGTTTGGGAAGAGCTCGATATGCGCTCTGGATTTGCCTACGGAAAAACATTGCGTACCGTTAAATCCTGCGTCGGTTCGAAATTTTGTCGTTTTGGCACACAAGATGCGCTGGCGCTCGGCGAAGCTTTAGAACGTCAATTTGAGTTCGTTGATACGCCGCATAAATTCAAAATGGGTGTTTCTGGTTGCCCAAGAAGTTGCGTCGAATCAGGCATCAAAGATTACGGGATCATCTGTATCGAGAATGGCTACCAAATTTATATCGGCGGAAACGGCGGGACAGAAGTCAAAGAAGCACAACTTTTGACAACTGTAGCAACCGAACAAGAAGTGCTCGATATATGTGGTGCTTTCGTCCAATATTATAGGGAAACGGGCGTCTACATGGAACGAACCGCGCCGTGGCTAGAGCGAATGGGCATGGAGCACGTCCGCGAAATCATCCTCGATCCAGCAGAACAAGCGCAACTAAAAGCATCGCTAGAAGAGGCGCTCGCAGGCCGTGATGATCCGTGGAAACAAGTTTTACAAGACGAAGAAAAACAAAAACTATACCGTGTAGAAAGAGTGTGACTCGCGATGGAGAAAAAATATATAGCAGATTTAGAAAGCTTGACGCCGCTCATTGGTCGCGAAATCCGCATGGATGGCGTACCAATCGCCTTGTTTCGCCTGACAGACGACAGCGTGAAAGCCATCAGTAATCGTTGCCCACATAAAAATGGACCGCTAGTAGAAGGCACTGTGTCTGGAACCGATGTTTTCTGTCCCCTTCACGATTACAAAATATCACTCGAAACAGGTATTGTCGCAGCCCCCGACGAAGGATGCGTCCAAACTTACGAAACAACTGTGGAAAACGGCAAAATCTATTTGGTAACGAGTCCATGACGCACGTATATCTCATAGGCGCAGGGCCAGGCGATCCAGAACTCCTGACACTAAAAGGACGACGCCATCTTGAAACCGCAGATATCATCATTTACGACCGTTTAGTAAATCCGATACTACTTCATCTGGCTAAAAAAGGCGCTGAGTTTCTGTATTGTGGTAAACTACCGCGCCATCACACAATGCGTCAAGAACAAATCAATGCAGCTATCGTTGCAAACGCCGCGCAAGGGAAAAAAGTAGTCCGTCTTAAAGGCGGAGACCCAGCCATTTTCGGACGTGTCGGTGAAGAAATGAAGGCGATATCAGATGCCGGTCTCACCTACCAAGTCATTCCTGGCATCACGTCGAGTTCCGCTGCATCCATCTATGCGGGAATTCCCCTAACGCATCGCGATCACAATGGACACGTCACGTTTGCAACGGGGCATCAGAAAAATAACGCCCTCACGGAAATAGACATGAATAACCTCCTACAAGGTGGGACGCTCGCTTTTTATATGGGCATCGAAAACCTACCACACATCTGCGAAAAACTCATACGACAACCGGCGTTGGCCAAGCTTCCAATAGCCATCATCGAATGGGGCACACTAGGACGCCAAAAAGTGCTCACTGGAAGCGTGGATACAATCGAAGCAGCATTAGCAAAAACAATGCTCGCCAATCCAGCGATGATCATTATCGGCCATGTTGTCACAGAACGCACAGCTCCCTCCTGGTTCGAACAACAACCTTTGTTTGGCAAACGCTACTTACTCGCCTCCGAAAGAGGATTCACTTTTGAGCAGATATGCGAATATACCGAACTCGGCGCACATATCTATGCTTTTCCATCATTAAACACCAAAGACACACGCTTTGACGATATCACTACACGCGTTTTAACGGAGCAAAATTGGGACGGCATCCTATTGCACGACGGAACTCCGGTTCGAATTTTGCAGGAAGAATTAGCGCGGCTTGGAATAAATGAAACATTTCACATATTCCAAAATAACGATGCACATGTTATTCTAGGGGAGTGTAGTCAAGGAGGAATGACATTCGATGAAAGAACAAGATATAGCAAGTGAACTAATAGATATCCGGTTGCAACTGGGACTCGATTTTGTTGGGATTGCCACAGCGATTGCAGCAGGCGGTCAGAAAGAAATCCGCTGGAAATACGTCGCTGGCAACCGTAATGAACGCTATCAAAAAATCGTTCTCCAAGTTGGCAAAGGTATCGCAGGCATTGTCTGGCGTACGGCGAGACCCATGATCGCCGAAGATCTGAAAAATGACAGACTTGCGCCATTGCAAGAATATCCGATTGCCCTCACGGAAAATTTGGCGAGTATTATCGCTGTTCCGATTACAGTTGAAGATACAGTTATTGGCGTTATGCTCGGTGGTTATCGCAAAGTTACACATATAAAGGCCCCGTTGATCGGCAACTTTAAAACATGTGCAGAAGGCATGCAGAAAAGTCTACTAGCCATAAAGGAATGATGTGAAATGGAAATAACATCCGAACTATTTAGGAAAGCTTATGAGCAAATGAGCGATGCCGTTTTTTTATTGCAAGGTAAAAGCGAGATTATTACATCGAATCCCGCGGCAAATCGCTTGCTAGACCAGTATGAGGTCAAACTAGATGATTTCTGTACGTTTTGTAATGGCTATACCTCTATCTTTGAAGAACGAACGTGCCTAGGCTGTTCTTTACGAAAACGAGTCGATAATGAGTCTTTTCAACTGTTTTTGAACTTGAAGGCTGGGAAAAATATCCCGTTCAGCGCGAGCTACACATTGATCGACGAAAAAGCTGGCATCAGTGTGCTCATTTTACGCAATTTAACCCAACAACAACATACCGAACAACTCCTGAAGCAAAAAACGATGACGGAGTACGTGATCAATGCCCAAGAAAACGAACGAAAACGATTGTCTCGCGAACTTCACGATGGCCTAGCGCAAGGCTTATTTAGTACGCTCATCGAACTGCGCAAAATCAAATACATGACCAAAAAAGAAGACTATGAATCAAGCCTTTCCGAGATGGACTCGATGCTCGCTACGACGCTTGAAGATATCCGTAATATGGCTGTAGAATTGCGCCCATCTTCATTGGATGATCTCGGCATTTTCGCCGCCTTAAAAGCCTATTTTAAGCGATATGAACAATTGTTTGGCATCCATGTCGTTTTCGTCTCCGAACTATACGGTACCCGTTTTCCAGCAAGTGTGGAAACCATGCTGTACCGCGTGACGCAAGAAGCCTTAACTAACGCCGCTAAATATGCCGATGTTGACGAAATTGAAGTATACCTTTTCAAAACGAAACAGACGATAGTTCTTGGAATAAATGATCAAGGAATTGGTTTCTCACCAGAGCATTTTACCGCACAAGGAAGTGGGCTCGGTCTGTTGAATATGAAAGAACGTGTGGAACTTTTAAATGGCGATTTTGAGTTGCGTTCAGAACCACAACAAGGAACGAAAGTACTTGTCAGAATACCAATCGAGCCAAAAGGAGGCAGAACAACATGATTAAAGTACTCGTTGTTGACGACCATGCCGTCGTTCGTAGCGGCCTATCATTCGTCATCAATTCACAAGAAGACATGACGGTAGTAGCAGATGCAGCAGACGGTTTAGAAGCTTATTTGGAAACGGAACGCCACACGCCAGACGTTGTTTTAATGGATCTAAGTATGCCACCCGGTGAAAACGGCCTGGTCACCACAAAAAGAATCAAGGAGAACTTTTCCGGCACCAAAGTTCTTATTTTAACGATGCATGATGACGAAGAATATTTATTTCGAGCCCTAAAGCTTGGCGCATCTGGTTACATCTTAAAAAACGCCAAAGACGACGAACTACTCGATGCCATCCGTTCACTCGAACAAGGAGAAATATACATCTATCCAAAAGTAACGACCGCGCTTGTCCGCCAATTCTTACAGCAAAATAATGGCGAAGAAGCCAAGGATTCCTATGTTCAGCTATCCAATCGTGAGCAAGAAGTACTGCCATTAATCGCGCTCGGTTACGGCAACAAAGAAATTGCCAGCAAGCTTTGTATTTCAGTCAAAACCGTGGAGACACACAAGTCAAATATCATGAATAAACTGGATCTTAACTCCCGCGCCGAGATCGTAAAATACGCGATTAAGAAAAACCTCATCGATTTGTAAATAGTTTCAGTTAAAACTTCCTTTTCTAAAGAAAAGTCACTATAATGAATAAATGACAATAGTTTTGTAAAAGGGAGTGTAATTCATTTGAAGAAAACAGAAAAGTGGAATTGGACAAAAATTATCGGGATTTTTATATTTGCATCACTGTTAATATCGCTGGTTTTTTCGCTTTATAATATGTTCACAACGCCTTCGACAGGAACACCAGAAGGGGATCCAACACGCAGCGACTATGCTTTAATGGTCAGTCAATGCGTGCTCGGCTTGGTGGCGATGTTTTTACCAGCCATTGTGGGTCGTCGCTTTCGATTTGAAATTCCGGGAAATATGTATTTGATTTTTATTATCTTTTTATACTGTTCCATTTATCTAGGCGAAGTGAGGAGTTTCTACTACCTAATTCCGAACTGGGATACGATTCTGCATACATTTAGTGGTGCGATGCTTGGTGCGCTAGGTTTCTCTATCGTTTCCTTCTTGAATGAGGACGAGCGGACAACGATGAATTTAAGCCCGGCATTTGTGGCGTTATTTGCCCTTTGCTTCGCGGTGACATTAGGTGTTGTCTGGGAGTTCTATGAATTTTCAGCGGATAACCTATTTGGTATGAATATGCAAAAAACAATGCTCGAAGATGGCACCAAACTCGCGGGAACTGCTGCCGTATCAGATACGATGGAAGATCTGTTCGTCGATTTCCTCGGAGCCCTAACCTTTGCGGTCATCGGCTACCTCAACTTAAAACGCAAAAAAGGTTGGATGGAGAAGTTTGAATTTAAAAAAACAGTGAGAAAGTAATAGTACATGAGAGGCTTGCGATGAAACTATTTCGTTGCAAGCCTTTTTAAAAGGAAAAAAAGAGTAACTAGGAACAAATATCCAGACCATAAATCATAATAAAATCAAATTGGCAACTATATCGTTTTGAAAAACGCAAAAAAGATTGTTGAAATAACGAATAGCAATGGACAAAAGCCCGAAATATTGTTATTATTTTAAACAAGAACCAATTTTTTTCAAGGAGCGTCACGATCGGCTTGTGAAATAAGGCTGGTGGCTAATTAATGTTGAAGAAATGGGGGATGATGTGTGAGGCAAGAACAACGTAATGTTACGAAGATTAATAATCGCTATGTACAAGACGAAGCTATCATGAAAAAACAACGATCACGCAGAAGAGTCGCGCTATTTCGGAGATTATTAATGCTCGCTGTAGTTATCATGGCGGTGAGTGGAGGCCTAGTGTATGCTTATTCGCAGCAAGTAAGCTTATTACATGCGAAGGAAAAAGAGAAAATAGCACTGAACAAGAAATCACTCGCAGTAGCGCAAGATCAGAAAGAACTAAAGAGCACGATTACCAAATTACATGATGATGACTACATCGCGAAGCTTGCTAGGAGTGAGTATTTCCTTTCTGAGAAGGGGGAAATCATTTTTAATATTCCTGACGAAAACGACAAGAAGAAAGAGTCGTCCAATTAATTTGCGAAAAAAGTTTCGTGTAATTGACACTCTTTTTATATTAGCTATAATTGAAGGTAGAGTGAAATTTTAAGGAGGAAGCATTGTTTTATGTCGATTGAAGTAGGCAACAAGTTACAAGGGAAGATTACTGGGATTACTAATTTTGGGGCGTTTGTTGAATTAGAAGGTGGCAAGACAGGTCTTGTTCACATTAGTGAGGTTGCAGATAACTATGTGAAGGATATCAATGACATTTTAACAGTTGGCGATGAAGTCACTGTAAAAATAATGAATGTCGGTGATGATGGGAAAATTGGTCTATCGATTCGTAAAGCAGTCGATCAACCAGAGCGTCCTGAAAGACCAGAGAGAAGTTATAGTAGCGGACCTCGCAAACCGAAATACAACAAAAAAGCTGCTGAACCAGTTCGTCCAGAGAATTTTGAAGATAAAATGTCTAAATTCTTAAAAGATAGTGAAGACCGTTTATCTACCTTAAAACGTCAAACGGAGTCGAAACGTGGCGGCCGTGGGGCAAAACGTAGCTAATCATAAATAATGAATTTTATAGGAGCTGTTCAAAGTCAACTAAAGTCTGATTTACTTGGCTTAGGTACAACTCCTTTTTTTGCCTGATTTTGATGCATGAAAGAGGTTAGAAATAGATGAATGCTCGCGAAAAAGTAATGACGTTTATTGGGAAGCATCAACTTATTAAGCCTAATGATCATCTGCTTGTCGCCGTCTCTGGTGGCGCAGACTCTATGGCGCTACTTCACTTTCTAATCCAGACGACGATTGTGCCAAAAGAGGCGATCACCGTTGCCCATGTTAATCATGGTTTACGTGCAGAATCCATCGACGAAGAGCAATTGGTTGCCGACGTCTGCGAAACGCATGGTATTCGCTTTGAATCGACGCAACTCGATATTAGGAAGCTGGCGGCGCAAGAACAAGCTGGTGTCGAGGAGACGGCTCGCAAATATCGTTACACTTTTTTCCGAGGTTTAATGCGAAAACATCATTGCCAGCGACTCGTACTTGCGCATCATGCTGACGATCAGATGGAAACGATTTTAATGCGACTTGTTCGAGGAAGTTCAGACTTGGGATGGCTTGGAATGCAACCGACGCGAGAATTTGCAAACGGCATGGCGATACGCCCGTTCTTACCAATAACGAAGCAAGAAATTGTGGAGTTGTGCGAGGCGCAAAGTATTCCCTATTTGGAAGACGCGACAAATCAGGAAGATTCCTATACACGTAATCGTTATCGCAAAGCATTACTACCGTTTATGAAAGAAGAGAATGCGCATGTCGACGAGCAGTTCCGCCGCTTTTCAGAAGAAACATCAGAAGATTTTAGGTATTTGAATGAATTGGCCGAACAAGCTTTGCCAGACATGACAGAATACAGTGAAACGAAAGTAGAGCTTTCGTTAATGGAGTGGCGAAAACTGGCTCAACCTTTACAACGCCGCACAATTCATTTACTATTAAAATATCTGTACAAAGACAATTTGGCTCTTATTTCAGCGGGGCATGTGGAGCAGATTTTGCGACTGAATCGGGAAGTGAATCCATCTGGCGAGTTGCACTTGCCGAATAGTCTGATCGTGAGGCGTGCTTACAATCAGTTGGATTTTTTCTACGGTAAGACTGGCCAGAAGGTGCAGGATTTTTACCATCAGTTGCATGATGGGGATCGCGTAACATTGACGGATGGCGCAGAGATTCGAATTAAAACCAAGAGTTCCGTGGTGCAAACTGCTGGTCTTGATGGGATTATTGTGAATCAAGCGGATATCGAATTGCCGTTAATTATCAGAGGTCGCATGAATGGTGACCGAATGAAGACGACCGGTGGTACGCGCAAACTCAAATCGATTTTCATTGATGCCAAAATTCCCAAGCACAAGCGTGATACCTGGCCGATTGTGACAGACTATTCAGGTGAAATTTTATGGATTCCGGGTGTTCAAGCTTCGAGTTACCAAGCGAAGCCTAGCCGTGAAATAAAGCAGTATATAATCAGATATCATCGTAATTTAGGAGGAAACAAAAGCATGCACAACGATATTCAAAAAGTGTTGATTAGCGAGACTGAAATTCAAGAAAAAATCGCTGAACTAGGAAAAGAGCTGACGGTGGAGTACGACGGCAGATTCCCATTAGCCATTGGTGTTTTAAAAGGTGCAACGCCGTTTATGACAGATTTACTAAAACGTGTGGATACATATCTAGAAATGGATTTTATGGATGTATCGAGCTACGGTAATGGAACAGTTTCGACTGGTGAAGTAAAAATCATCAAAGATTTGAACACTTCCGTTGAGGGGCGCGACGTTTTAATCATTGAAGATATCATTGACAGCGGACGCACGCTTAGCTATTTAGTAGACCTACTTAAGTACCGCAAAGCAAAGTCAGTAAAACTTGTGACGCTACTCGATAAACCAGAAGGTCGCAATGTAAATATTGACGCAGATTATGTGGGCTTTGTCGTTCCAAATGAATTCGTCGTTGGCTATGGTCTTGACTTCGCAGAGAAATATCGTAACTTACCATACATCGGTGTTTTGAAACCAGAAATTTATGCAGACTAAGTTAGTTCACAAAATGAATTAAATTTGTTACCATATAGAAAACAAGGCACCAAGGTAGCTTATCCACGTTAAAATTTTCCTGTAACAAAAAAACCGCAGGAACAACATGCAAATCATTGGGAAATTAAAGATCAGTGTGCTATCATTAGTCTTAGTTTTTAGCTCAATATGCCTATTTGAGGAATAATAATAAACAATGCTTTTTAATAGAAAGTCTTCGTAAGAGAAACACAAGGCGGATCTGTTTTTACAGCAAAAAAAGGGAGAGCAAGTCAAGCCCGATTTTTAGAGTGAAAGAACAGTCCAAGCTCTTACGTGGGAGGAGGTAAGGAATGAATCGCTTTTTTAGAAACGCCATATTTTACGTTATCATTTTCCTTGTTATCATAGGAATCGTGGCCACTTTCAACAACAATAGTGAGACCGCAAAAGAAATCAGCTATGATGAATTCATTACGAAAATGGGTGACGATAAGATCAAATCATTCTCCATTCAGCCAGACCGTAGCGTTTACGTCATTGATGGAGAGTTCAAAGATGCAGTGAAAACAGATAGTAAAGTCGGGAAAGATCAAACGACAACGAAATTCACGACGTACGCTATCAACAGTGATCAACTGCTAACACAAATGGATAAAGTTGCGGATGACAACGATGTGAAAATGACAGTCGTTCCTGCCAAGCAAAATAGTGGCTGGATTACGTTCTTCACTTCCATCATACCCTTCGTTATTATCTTTATCTTGTTCTTCTTCTTGATGAGCCAAGCACAAGGTGGCGGCGGTGGCGGTCGAGTTATGAACTTTGGTAAAAGTAAAGCCAAACTTTATAATGACGACAAGAAAAAAGTCCGCTTCACTGACGTAGCTGGTGCAGATGAAGAGAAACAAGAATTAGTAGAAGTCGTGGATTTCTTGAAGGATCCACGCAAATTTGCTGAACTTGGCGCACGTATACCGAAAGGGGTCTTACTCGTAGGTCCTCCAGGTACAGGTAAAACATTACTGGCCCGTGCAGTAGCCGGTGAAGCAGGCGTACCGTTCTTCTCTATCAGTGGTTCGGACTTCGTGGAAATGTTCGTCGGTGTCGGTGCTAGCCGTGTCCGTGATCTATTCGAGAACGCGAAGAAAAACGCCCCATGTATTATCTTTATCGATGAAATTGATGCTGTAGGTCGTCAACGTGGCGCAGGAATGGGCGGCGGACATGACGAGCGCGAGCAGACATTGAACCAATTGCTTGTAGAAATGGATGGTTTCAGCGGTAACGAAGGAATCATTATCATTGCGGCAACTAACCGTGCTGATGTATTGGATCCAGCATTACTACGTCCAGGCCGTTTTGACCGTCAAATCATGGTAGATCGTCCTGATGTTAAAGGACGTGAAGCAGTACTACAAGTCCATGCTCGTAATAAACCACTTGCGAAAAGTGTCGACTTAAAAGCTATTGCGCAACGTACACCAGGATTCTCTGGTGCCGATCTGGAAAACCTTCTGAATGAGGCTGCCCTTGTTGCCGCCCGTTCCGATAAAAAAGAGATCGATATGAAAGACTTGGACGAAGCAAGCGATCGTGTTATCGCTGGTCCAGCCAAGAAAAATCGCGTTATTTCTGTCAAAGAGCGTCGTACCGTTGCGTATCATGAAAGTGGTCACGTAATCGTCGGTATGGTACTTGATGAAGCAGAAGTAGTCCATAAAGTAACGATTGTACCACGTGGACAAGCAGGCGGATATGCCGTTATGCTACCAAAAGAAGACCGCTTCCTGATGACAAAAGCCGAACTAATGGATCGTATCACTGGTCTTTTAGGTGGCCGTGTTGCAGAAGAAATCGAATTTGGTGAAGTAACGACAGGCGCAAGTAATGACTTCGAACGTGCGACACAAATCGCGCGCCGGATGGTAACCGAATGGGGTATGAGCGATAAGATCGGTCCACTTCAATTCGCGTCTGGAAACGATCAAGTATTCATGGGTCGAGATTTTGGAAATGGTAAAAACTATTCCGATAAGATCGCATATGAAATTGATACCGAAGTACAAAGCTTAATCCGTTTCTGTTATGACCGTGCGAAAAATATTATTCTAGAGCACAGAGAGCAACATAAGCTAATTGCTGAAACATTGCTCGACGTAGAAACATTAGATGCACGCCAAATCCGTTCTCTATATGATGATGGTGTTTTACCATCCGAAATGGATGCTGATGAACAAATGTCGGAATTCCCTTCTGAAAAAGATGATATTGAACCAAAATCTTACGAAGAAGAGAAGAAAGAACTTGTTGAAGAAGCGAAGCAAGATAAGGTTTGGGATTATGCAGACAAAGATGAGAAAGCGGAGAAAGATGCTGAATCAGAAGGACCAAAAGAGGTCGTGACAAAAGAAGCACCTGACGCTGAAAAAACACCGAACGATGATAAAAAAGGTGAATAAGTAAAGTTATGGACCAGTACATGTAAGTTGTGTGCTGGTCTTTTTGTTGAGGCTTTTACGAAGCGAGCATAGAAACCAAACCATTAATATGTCGAAAAGGATAGTGGATTTATGAACATTTCTTTTGTGGTACAGTAATTATATACTCTTTTTATGTATATAGTATCATATTAATTCCAATTAAATTCCTTATTAAGATAAAATAGTCTTGTTTAATGGATAATTATATGCTATTCTAAAAATGCAAGTTATATTATAACAGGGAGGATTACATATGAAGAGTAAAAGGAAGTTAGTTTTAATTATAGTTTTATTGCTTAGTCTAGTAGTTCTAGCGAAACCTGTAAGTGCATCAAATGATAATATTAAGTTTAATTTTACCATTAAGACCTATCATGCGAACAGCGTAAGTGGTGAAAAGTACAGACAGACGACTAATACGAAGAATAATTGGAAGGTCAATTTTAGTTATTCTGGTGAAGGGGTAGGAACCGTCACAACATTTTGGTTGGACAAAAAAATGCCTTGGTATGCAGAGTTAAATCATCAAGTTGTATCCGGAACATACAATGTGAAGCAAGGAACAACGATTTATAAGCCAGCATATAGTAGCGCTAGCCAGCAAAATGTAAGATTAGGTGCTGAAAACAATAATTATAGTGCAAAATCCTACACAGCAAGCGGATATTGGGATGAAGAAACTAATTAAGATTCACTGATATAGGGAGACTGGTAGCATCGTAATGATGTTACCAGTCTTTAAATACGATAAGAAGGAGATACAGATGGTAAGCCATTTAACGAGAATGCGAAAAAATAATGTGAGCAGGATAATAATACTTGTTATTATCTTATTTCCGCTCATTGAAATAGGACAACTAATTGGGTTAAGAAATACAACTGGTGAAAATTTTCATCCTGCCTTTGCGTCTTTCCTCTCAGGAGCTTCACAAGGACACATCACACAAATATTATTACTCTGGTTTCTTCCGATTTATTTTTTACTTGTCATATCAGATGATAGCATAATGGATTATTTGACGGGTTATCGAAATATACTAATTAGTAAAGTTGGAAAGAAAAAGTATCTATTAGAAAAAATGATCACCTCGTTTCTCGTAGGTTTTGGTGTAATGGCTATTGCTTTAACCCTAAACGTAATAATAACGAGCGTTGTATTCCAAGGTGGGGACTCTATGAGAGGTATGGAGGAAATGACGTTCGATGATAATACTCTCTTCCACTTTGGAATCACACATAAGTACATAATGGCGATTATTTTTATCTTTATTACTAGTTTTTATACAGGTCTAGTAAGTTTGTTAGGTGCAAGTATGAGTTTGCTTTTCTTAAACAAGAAATTAGCATATCCTGCAACATTTTTTATTTGGTTCTTTTTTATTTTGCAGAATAAATCGATAATGCTTTTGTTTCAGCCATTTGCGGAGTACGGTATCTCAGATTTGCTAGGTATATTCATTGCTTCATTGCTAACATTTATTATAATACCTATTCTTGTATACATATACGAGGCGCGCTATGCAGAAGACTAAATGGGGGCACATAATATTGGCTTCCCTTCTATTCTTTAGCGCAGTGTGGTTTTTTCAAGGGAGACACTGGTTGATTGATACCGACTATGAAAAGTTATACGAGTTAAATGTTTCTGTTTTTGGCTATAATTCCGCGGCAGCTTATTCCCTTATATATATACTGCCGTTCTTATTACTGCTAAATCTATTAGTTCGTCATAACTCTGCAGAAATAACTACTAGATTTGACAAGAGAAGTAGCTTGTATCACCTATTTGTATATCAGTCTATTCAACTGGCGATTAGTTATGCAGGAATACAATGTTGCGTTAATATTTTGTGGACAACTCTATTCTTTGACCAGCCATTACTTCACCAAGCCAGTTTCTATCAAGCGACGTTCTATAATGCGATAGCTTTTATTCTGTTCTATCTAATTACCGCTTTTTGTTTCAAAATCACAGAGACGATCACAAAATCGACAGCCTTAAGCATGGGTATCACAGTGCTATTATTCGCTACAAGCTATTTCATCGAAAAAATAGGAATATCTATGACACATTGGTCGCTCTATCAAGATGTGGGTGTTATGGAATTGCTATTCAATGGTGGAGTTGTTGGGATAAATTATTTAAGGCTAGTAGTCATAGCTATCATCACATCGCTCTTAGCCTCCATGCTTTTTGAACGTAAGGATTTTATCACATGAAAAATAATATGAGATGGTGTCTTGTTTTTATGGGGTTATTTATAATTCAAGTTCTGTTTTCAAGCTCAAAATTAATGCATGATAACGTCTATCCATTCTTAGCTGGTGTTCCTATGACAGTGTCAGCTGTTACGACGAGTATTTATTTAATGGTTTGGTATCTCCCAATTGTAGCTTTAGGTTTTTATTTTACTGGTTTTGTAAAGGATTCTCTCAGCCAATATGGCGTTCTACTATTAGTTAGACAGTACAGCAAATGGCGTTGGCTTTTGAAAAGGTTTCTTTACTTAATAATAGTGACGGGAATCTTTGTAAGTTTGCAAGTTGCTGTACACATCTGCTTTTTCCAAAAGGGTATGCAGTTTAGCGAGGCTATTTTAGTAGCAGTCTTCTTCTATTTTGTTACTTTAATCGTATTGTTTAGTGTTCAAGTTACTTTGGAAATAGTGACAGATGTGCAAATTGCATTTTTGGTAGTAAATATAATGGCTATTTGTTCTGTGTTAGCGATGCCTAGTTTAATGGTAATGCACGCCCCTAAGTTAGTAGCCTATTTTTTGTTTACGAATTTAGGTATGGATTATCGGAGGGGTGAAATCAGCACTATGATAGAACCGATGTTAGTATTACTAGCGATTGAGATAGTTTGTATTTCTATTGCTATGTATAAAATCAAAAAAATTGATATATTGAGGTGAACGTATTGCTAACGATTTCTGGTGTAAATAAAAAAATCAAAAAAATACCGGTTCTAACCGACATTACATTTCAGTTTGAACCAGCGAAAATATATGGACTATTTGGCAAAAATGGTTCTGGCAAGACGATGCTACTACGAGTTATCGCTGGATTAGTTATTCCGAATTCAGGAACCATTGTCTATAATAATTTAAAGCTGCATAAAGATATATCTTTTTTACCAAACGTAGGCGTTATTATTGAGAACATGTCATTGCTTCCTCAATACGATGCTTTTACAAACCTATCCATTTTGGCCAAAATAAAAAAAAGAGCGACATCAGCGGATATTGAAGAAGCTTTAATACGTGTGGGACTTGATCCTAAATCTAAGCAGAAAGTGAAGGGTTTTTCTTTGGGCATGAAACAAAGGCTAAATATAGCGCAAGCCATTTTTGAAAAACCAGATATCATATTGCTAGATGAACCAACGAACGCGATTGATGATAGTGGTGTGGAACTGATTCATCAATTGTTGTTGGAGGAAAAAGAACGAGGGGCAATGATTATTGTGGCGACGCACCATAAAGTAGATATTGACTCAATATCAGATGTGGCATTAAAAATGGTAGATGGGAGAATGTTTTGTGAGTAGAGGGAGGGTAATAATATTTGGATGTATTGTCCTTATTTTTATTGGTTTTGTAAGTTGGCGTTTTTTTGTGAAGGACTTTATGGTAAAACCAGAAAAAGTTACTTTAGCGGCTGGGGAGTATACAGTTGGGAAGGATTTAAATCCAGGGGACTACGATGTGACGGTGGTGGATGGGAACGTAATGTATGGAGGTGCACAACTTGCGGTGGGAGATACTAAGTTTGCGCAACCAGCTTTTGATGGGGAAAAATTTTCGATAGAAGGTTCGGGAAAAGTGATATTTGAGCCAGCGAAATATAAAAAACTGGAGCCAGCGAGTGAAGGTGTGTACAGGATTTATCATTCCGGTTACTATAAAATTGATGCACAGATACCAGCTGGGAGATATGAGGTGACGTATGTTGCTCGAGATCCTGATGTGGATAAGGAGCTAGATCCGTTAGTTCAGACTACGAAGAATTATGATATACAAGAGGGAATTGCGTTCGATAGTAAAGGGAAACATTATATTAATTTGAGAAAAGGTGAAGTATTAGAAGTTTTTAAAGAATTTTCTAGGGAACTTTCTAAGGAGTATAGAGGGTCTTATGTTCAGTTTGATGCTGTGAAATAGAAATATTATCCTTGAGAAAGCTACTACCTTATAATTTTTAGGTATGGCTTTTTTTATGTCTATTTTACTTTGTTGAGGCTCTTATGACGCTGAATTAGGTGCAGAATCTAATTTTTAAAGAATGGTGTGGCGTTATGTTTAGCGCCTCCGGATCTAGCTTCAACGGCCAACTCCTCGAAATTTTCGTGGCCTCCGAAAAATCCAAGGGAGGGATTTATCTGCGCCCCCTAACAAATTTTTTCGGAGCTAACGGGCCGTTTCAGCTTTTCGTTGTAGATCTAGCTTCAACGGCCAACTCCTCGAAAACTTCACGCCCTCCGCAAAAACCACGAGCGGGTTTTTACTGCGACCGCTCCAGTTTTTTTCGGAGCTAAACGGGCCGTTTCAGCTTTTCGTTCTAGATCTAGCTTCAAAGGCCAGACCCTCGAAATTTTCGTGGCCTCCGAAAAATCCAAGGGAGGGATTTATCTGCGCCCCCTAACAAATTTTTTCGGATCTAGCGGGCCGTTTCAGCTTTTCGTTCTCATTGGTCAAAATAAGACAAATTACTCGGTTTTTCACAGAATCCGTGTTATGATACTCTAGAAAAATCACAAAAAAGGATGGTGACAGATATGATTTTAGTCATCGATGTTGGGAATACAAACATCACAATCGGCGTCTACGAAGGCAAAGAACTACGCAAACATTGGAGGATGACAACGGATCGTCACCGTACATCAGACGAACTCGGCATGATGGTTTTAGATTTTTTTCAATACGGTGATATTTCTTCTAAAGCCATTGAAGGTATTATCATTTCATCTGTCGTCCCACCAATCATGCATTCTCTGGAAGCGATGTGCTATAAATATTTCGAAATTAGGCCACTTGTTGTTGGTCCGGGCATCAAAACTGGCCTAAACCTACAGGTCGATAACCCGCGCGAAGTTGGTGCTGATCGAATTGTTAATGCAGTCGCAACGATTGAAGAATACGGAGTCCCTGCCATTATCGTGGATTTTGGAACGGCGACGACATTTTGCTATATCGACGAGAAATCGAGCTATCACGGCGGAGCCATTGCGCCAGGCATTATGATTTCAACGGAAGCCCTCTATAATCGCGCTGCAAAACTTCCGCGTGTAGACATCACAGAAGCGCCTAAAGTCATTGGCAAAAGTACCGTGACATCGATGCAAGCAGGTATTTATTACGGCTTTATCGGCCAATTTGAAGGCATCGTTAAAGCGATGAAAGAACAGACGAATACAGAGCCAACCATCGTTGCAACAGGTGGTCTCGCGAGGCTCATCAGTGGGAAATCAGATATAACGGATATTATAGACCCATTTTTAACATTAAAAGGGTTGCGAATTTTATATGAACGAAATCAATCAAACGATAAAGGAGCTAATGATAGTGAGTGATTATTTAGTAAAAGCTTTAGCATATGGTGGCAATGTCCGTGCGTACGCTGCAAGAACAACAGAAGCGGTGAGTGAGGCACAACGCAGGCACGACACGTGGTCTATCTCGTCCGCAGCGCTTGGGAGATCGATGACAGCGACCCTCTTTTTAGGCGCGATGCAAAAAGAAGATCAAAAAGTCACCGTCAAAATTGAAGGAAATGGCCCAATCGGTCCAATCATCACGGACAGTAACACACAAGGTCAAATCCGTGGCTATGTTACCAATCCACATGTGCATTTCAGCGAGCTTAATGAATTTGGTAAATTAGACGTTCGTCGTGGTGTCGGTACAGAAGGAACATTGGCAGTCGTTAAAGATATTGGCTTACGTACTAATTTTACAGGTCAAATTCCCATCGTCTCGGGTGAAATTGGTGAAGATTACACGTATTATCTGGCCAAATCTGAACAAATCAATTCCTCACTTGGCGTGGGTGTGCTCGTGAATCCCGATGATACAATTGAGGCAGCAGGTGGTTTTATGCTTCAGCTACTACCAGGCGCAGACGACACAATCATTGACGAAATTGAAAAAAACCTGAAAGATTGCCCAACCATTTCTCGTCTCATCGAAGCGGGAGAAACGCCTGAACAAATATTGGCGAGGCTTGCTGGTGGAGAAGAAAACCTGCAAATTCTCGAAAAAATGCCTGTAAGCTTCGAATGTAATTGCTCCAAAGAACGATTTGGAAACGCGATAATCTCGCTAGGAAAAGATGAAATTCGTCAAATGATTGAGGAAGATCACGGCGCGGAAGCAGAATGCCATTTTTGCCGTAATAAATATCACTTTGAAGAATCTGAATTAGAAGCGTTCTACGAAGAAGCAAAATAAAAATGGGAGGACAGTCCGAATCTGGGCTGTCTTTTAAATTTGACAAAGTATGTCGGAATTGATTAAAGTAAAGAAAAGAACTATGAAGGAGTGTTGAGAAAATGAAGATTGCAAACTCAATTACAGACTTAATCGGGAATACGCCCATTGTGAAATTAAACAGATTACCAGAAGCGGGAAGCGCAGAGGTATATGTGAAACTAGAATTCCAGAATCCGGGTGGTAGTGTCAAAGATCGGATTGCTAACGCGATGATTGAAGATGCAGAACAATCAGGTGCATTAAAAGCAGGCGACACGATCATTGAACCGACGAGTGGAAACACGGGGATTGGGTTGGCAATGGTTGCAGCGGCGAAAGGATACCGTGCGATCTTCGTTATGCCAGAGACGATGAGTTTAGAGCGTCGTAAGCTACTCCAAGCGTATGGTGCAGAATTGGTTCTAACACCGGGCCCTGACGGCATGAAAGGCGCGATTGCAAAAGCTGATGAATTAGCAAAAGCACACGGCTATTTCGTACCACAACAGTTCCATAATCCAGCTAATCCAGCTGTCCATGAGCGTACGACAGGTCCAGAAATCGTCGAAGCATTCGGTAAAGACGGCCTAGACGCGTTTATCGCAGGTGTAGGAACGGGTGGAACAGTATCGGGAGCAGGGCATGTTTTGAAGAAAAACTACCCAAATATAAAAATTTACGCATTAGAGCCAGAGGAATCTGCAGTGCTTTCCGGCGACTCACCGTCACCACATAAAATCCAAGGAATCGGTGCAGGATTCATTCCGGATACACTAGACACAAAAGTATACGACGGCATTCTCAAGGTTTCGAGCGAAGACGCATTGGAAACAGCGCGAGAAGTCGCTAAAAAAGAAGGTATTCTAGTAGGGATTTCCTCGGGGGCAACGATATTTGCGGCTTTGAATTTAGCCAAAGAACTAGGCGGAGGAAAAAAAGTGTTAGCAGTGGTAGCCAGTAATGGCGAACGTTATTTGAGTACCGCGTTATACAACTTCGAATAAATCTCATAGACTTCTAACAAAAAACACAGTAAAATTTCGCGAACGTGCAGTAATATAGTACTTGTAAGACCACAACAAATAAGTCGATTTCCGTTACTTCCTCGTGATGGAAAGCAAAAACCAACGTGCCACCAACACGTTGGTTTTGTTGTTGTTCTGAGGATTTTCTCGAAGTAATAGTATGAATACAGGCGTGGTAAGTGTTCGTTGTGTGTCATGCTTTGCGCCTTCGTGTCTAGCCGAAACAGCCAACTCCTCGAAAACTTCACGCCCTCCGCAAAAACCGAGAGAGGGTTTTCACTGCGGCCGCTCCAGTTTTTTTCGGAGCTAACGGGCTGTTTCGGCTTTTCGGTGTGTCTAGCCTCCACAGCCAGCTCCTCGAAAACTTCACACCCTTCGCAAAAACCGAGAGAGGGTTTTCGCTGCGTGCGCTCCAGTTTTTTTCGGAGCTAACGGGCTGTTTCGGCTTTTCTTTTATTTCTCATCAAATTCTAACAAAAAACTCAGTGAAATTTTGTTTTAGTGGGTTATTATATGTTCATAAGCTAACAACAAGCAAAACCAAGTTTCATTTTTTCCCTTTTTAAAATGAAAACTTAACACTCCCTTTTTGACCAGCGCGGTTACTCCCTTTTCCGCGCTGGTTTTTTGTTGCGTACTAAAGGCAATGTGATCCTCAAAAATGTGAAGACATGATATACTTATTTAAAAAAGAGGTGAGTTCATTGAGTAAAACATGGCTGAAAAATCATCCGACTATGATTATGGGCATTTTAAACGTAACGCCTGATTCGTTTTCGGATGGAGGGAAATACATAACGGAAACTCAAATCAAAGATAAAGCAATGCAGATGGTACGAGATGGCGCGGCAATCATTGATATTGGCGGTGAGTCAACGCGGCCTGGCTACAGGGAAATTCCTGTGGATGAAGAGATCGCTCGTGTGATTCCAGCAATCAAGGCTGTTCGGGCTGTGTTACCAAACATATGGATATCCATTGATACATGGAAATCGGAAGTTGCGCTTGCTGCGATTCAAGCGGGAGCAGATATTATTAACGACCAGTGGGGAGCTAAGCGAGATCCGAAAATAGCTCAAATTGCTGCTGTCTATTCAACGCCGATTGTTTTAATGCATAACCGCCCGAATCGGGAGTACGATCATTTTATGACGGATGTAAAAAAAGATTTGCAAGAAAGTATCGAAATTGCTAAAAATGCGGGTGTTCCGAGTCACCATATCCTACTCGATCCTGGGTTTGGTTTTGTCAAAACACCAGCGCAAAATCTGGAAATTTTACGTAAAATTGATGAATTAGTGGCAATGGGGCATGAAGTTCTTCTTGGGACGAGTCGGAAATCTACTATTGGACTTGTTCTAGATTTACCAGTAGATCAAAGAGTGGAAGGTACCGGCGCGACGGTGGTCTATGGGCAAACGAAAGGCTGCACTATTTTTCGCGTACATGATATCCAGCCGATTGCCCGCATGATCGCGATGACCGACGCCATTCTCGGCAATGTCGAAGCGCCGAATAATTAAGGAGGAACTTTTAAAATGGACAAAATATATTTAAATGAGCTAGCTTTTTATGGCTATCACGGGGTGCTACCAGAGGAAAATAAGCTAGGTCAAACATTCATCGTCTCACTCGTATTGGGGCTTTCTACAGAGGTGGCTGGGAAAAGCGATGAAGTAAATGATACAGTGAGTTATGCGGATGTTTACGAAACGGTAAAAGAGATAGCAGAAAACAAGTGCTTTAAACTCATCGAAGCTCTCGCAGAAACGATTGCAGCCACTGTTCTGTGCGACTATCAACTGCTTAAAGAAGTCACAGTTAAAGTTATCAAGCCAAATCCGCCGATTCCTGGGCACTATCACTCAGTAGCTGTCGAAATTACGAGGGCCGCAAACCATGCATAAAGCCTATTTATCCATTGGAACGAATATTGGGAATCGCGAAACCAACTTAGAAAATGCATTGAGAGCATTGAATAAAAGCGCTGCGATTAAAATAACACGTGTTTCAGGGGTTTATGAAACAGATCCAGTAGGTTTTGAAGACCAAGCCCCATTTTTAAATATTGCAGTCGCGCTTGAAACGACACTAGACCCGGAAACACTACTACAAACAGGTTTGGCGATTGAGAATGACTTAGGACGTGTTCGCGAAATTCGCTGGGGACCACGCTTGATCGATATCGACTTACTTCTATATGATGATGTGATCCAGCAAACAGAAACGCTAGAACTTCCCCATCCTAGAATGAACGAGCGGGCTTTTGTCATGATCCCATTGCAGGAAATCGCGCCAACCGTCGCAGCTCCTCTTTTACGCAAAGAAATTTTACAAGATCAAGGAATTAACAAGGCAGACACGAAGCTGGATTGGTAAATTTGGCACTTGCGCTTTCAATCAAATATGTTACCATAACAATATTGTTTTAAAAGGAGAAATCAACCGCTTAGATCACGGAGCGCAAAGCTACGAGCGGTTATTTTATTTCAAGAAAGAAGGGTTATTCTATGTGGAAAATCGGCAATGTACCCATTAAAAATAGAGTTGTCGTCGCGCCGATGGCAGGGATCTCGAACTCCGCGTTCCGTCTGACGGTAAAAGAATTCGGCGCTGGCCTCGTATGTTGCGAAATGATAAGCGATAAGGGGATTGCGCATCGTAACGCTAAAACACTAGACATGCTCTACATCGATGAAAAAGAGAAGCCGCTAAGCCTGCAAATTTTCGGCGGGGATAAAAATATATTAGTAGAAGCCGCTAAATTTGTTGCAGAAAACACAACCACGGACATTATCGACATTAACATGGGCTGCCCAGTTAATAAAATCATCAAATGTGAAGCTGGTGCAAAATGGCTTCTCAATCCTGATAAAGTGTATGATATGGTCGCTGCTGTAGTAGACGCCGTCGATAAACCAGTCACTGTAAAGATGCGCATAGGTTGGGATGACGAGCACGTATTCGCCGCCGAGAACGCCCAAGCTGCAGAACGTGCCGGAGCAAGCGCCATCGCGATGCATGGTCGGACCCGCGTTCAAATGTACGAAGGTAAAGCTGACTGGAATGTTCTAGCCGAAGTTAAAAAGAATATCAAGATTCCATTCATGGCAAACGGAGACGTCCAAACGCCCGAAGATGCCAAAGCGATCCTTGAGAAGACTGGTGCAGACGGTGTCATGATCGGTCGTGCAGCACTAGGTAACCCGTGGATGATCTATCGTACCGTACACTATCTAGAAACCGGCGTGCTACTCCCAGAACCAGAACCGCGCGAAAAAATCGAAACAGCCCTGCTCCATTTACGACGCCTTATCTCATTGAAAGGCGAAAGCATCGCTGTACGCGAATTCCGACAACATGCAGCATACTATCTGAAAGGTGCTCGCGGAAGTACCCGTGCTAAAGTGGCGGCCAACCAAGCAACCAAGTACGTAGAAATGGAAGCTATTTTACGAGGCTATGTCGACCAACACGAAGAAAAACTTATGGCAAAACAATAAAGTTTAAGTTGTCTCATCGTATTTGGAGGCAACTTTTTTCAAATAAAACTAGATAAACAAGCCCAATTGAGCGTATAATAAAACTATCTGTATAACTTGAAAAGAATAGGAGTGTCAAATATGTCCCACGAGAACCATGAAGAACTTAATGATCAACTAATTGTTCGCCGTGAAAAGCTGGATACATTGCGAGCGGAAGGAATCGATCCATTCGGCGCGAAGTTCGTCCGTACGATTAGCCCAGAAGAAATAGTAAGTCAGTACGAAGGCAAAACAAAAGAGGAGCTAGAAGAAGCCTCCATCGAAGTTTCTGTCGCAGGACGTATCATGACCAAACGAGTAAAAGGGAAAGTTGGTTTTACGCACATCCAAGACCGTTTCCATCAAGTTCAAATCTATATCCGTAAAGACGGTGTAGGAGAAGCGGCTTATGACGTTTTTAAATTAGCGGACTTAGGTGACATTGTCGGCATTAAAGGAACAATTTTCCTGACCAATACTGGAGAATTATCCGTTAAAGCATCAGAATTCACCATGCTAAGTAAAGCTCTACGTCCATTGCCAGATAAGTTTCACGGTTTAAAGGATGTAGAACAACGCTATCGACAACGCTATTTAGACCTAATCACAAACGCAGAAAGTCAACAACGCTTCGTGATGCGCAGTAAAATTATGCAATACACACGTAACTATCTTGATAATATTGGCTATCTAGAAGTAGAGACACCAGTTCTGCACACAATCGCAGGTGGAGCGGCAGCAAAACCGTTCATCACACACCATAATGCTTTGGATATGCAACTATATCTTCGTATTGCGTTGGAGCTTCACTTGAAACGCCTTATCGTAGGCGGCATGGACAAAGTGTATGAAATAGGTCGCGTATTCCGTAATGAAGGTGTTTCAACAAGACATAACCCAGAGTTTACAATGCTAGAAACCTACGCGTCATTCGAGAATTTTGAAGATATCATGGAACTAGTAGAAGGCCTTATCTCCACCGTTTGCCAAAAATTACATGGCACGACAGTCATCACATATGGAGAAGATCAAATCGATTTGACACCTAATTGGACCCGTCTACATATGGTAGATGCAGTTAAGCAATACACGGGCGTCGATTTTTGGAATGTGCAAACAACTGAAGAAGCACAAGCATTAGCGAAAGAGCACAATGTTCCGATTACAAAACATATGACATACGGACACATCCTAAATGAATTCTTTGAAGTATTTGTTGAAGAGAAGCTTATTCAACCAACATTCATTTATGGACATCCAATTGAAATTTCACCGTTAGCTAAAACAAATAAAGAAGATGGACGTTTCACGGATCGCTTTGAAGTATTCATCGTAGGGCGCGAACATGGTAATGCATTCTCAGAATTAAATGATCCAATTGATCAACGTCAACGATTTGAAGCGCAAGTATCTGAGCGCGAGCACGGTAATGATGAGGCGCACAGTATGGACGAAGAGTTCTTGGAGGCCTTGGAGTATGGGTTACCACCGACTGGGGGGTTAGGCATAGGAATGGACAGGCTAGTAATGCTTTTGACTAATGCCCCGTCTATTAGAGATGTGCTATTATTCCCGACAATGAAACCAAGAGATTAAACTTAATAAAATCGTGTTTTTGGACAGACTCAAAAACACGATTTTACTCTATAAAAATCTAGTTTGAAAAACTTTTTTTAAAATGTGAACTTTTTTTGTCAAATATACTTGCCAAGGTCTCCAAAACGTGATATATTAGTAAACGTTCCAGCGAATAAATAAAAGCAACCAAGAGTCAAAAATATTTTTTTGAAAAAAGTTCTTGACAAACCTCGCTAGGAAGTGTAAGATATAAGAGTTGCCGCTAAATACGTTTAGCGCCTCCGAATGACCTTTGAAAACTGAACAGAAACAAAGATAAAACCAAGAAGACAGTCATGTTTTCGGGTAAGAATCACAGGACGGAAATAGAGAGCTATTTCCACAAGTAATACTAGTAAAATTATTTGCTAGCGAAGTCAATTTGACGCAAGGATCTTATTCACGGTGTTGAATAAGTATTCAGATTCATCTTTTATT
>NZ_JAASUG010000009.1:0-114676 GCF_014322885.1 Listeria grandensis
AAAGTACCTTTGACAGTCGTGTCTGTTTTTAGTTTAAATGCAGCTGGTGTAATCGTGCTTGTTCCTGCAGGGTTTTGCGTGACAGTGATTGTTTTCGTGTCTACAAGCGTTCCAGCGGCATTGTAACCTTTCACAGAAACAACATCCGTAGGGTTCGTAATTTTACCTTTTGCATAGTACTGCCAGTTTGTTGCGTCTACCACGTTCACTTTCGCTGATTCTACACTGTTGACAACGAGCGATACATATTTCACGTTACCAGTAAAGGTACCTTTCACATATGTGTCTGTTGAAATGACAAAATTACTTGGGTTTGGTGTAATCGTACCAGTTAAGCTTTCTGGACCGGCCACAGTAACGGTTGTTGTCGCAATGGATGTGCCTTCGGAATTGTAACCAATGACTTTCACGACATCCGTTGTATTTTTAATCTTGTCTTTCGCGTAGTATTGGAATTTGTTATTTGCGCCTACAGCCACGGCAGGGTACACCGTTCCGTTGACAGAAATGGCTACTTTGCTGACAGAGCCAGTGAAGGAACCTGACACATAACTAGAATCACTGATCGTGAATCCGTTCGCTGTCACCGCACCTTTTAATAGGTTGCCGTCTTTTAATGTTACTTTCGCGCGTGATAGTTCTCTACCAGATGCGTCTGTCGCTACAATATACGCGTTTTGTGTCGTGCTTGTAATCTTGTCTTTCGCATAATATTGGAAGCTTCCACTTACTGGAACGGTTGTATATTTCGTATCGCCTACAAGAAGGTATACTTTTGTTGCGTCACCAGAAACGGTTGCTTTGACGTTGGTATCATAGCCTACATAATAGGCTGCATTGACAACGACAGTACCTGCTGTTTGTTTGGTTACGGTTGTAGAAGCGCTCGATGATTTACCATCTTTCGTTACATTCGCTGTCACAACGGCACCTGTTGTTTGTTTTGGAATCGTCAAGCTGTAATTGCCATCGCCTCCTGTTGTTCCAGTTGCGATTACTGTTCCAGCAGCATTTTTAATCTCGATAGAAGCGTTTGGCTCACCTTTACCTGAAACAACGGTAGAATCATTGGTTAATGGATTAATCGTTGTTTTCGCGAGTTCTTTACCTGCTGTTACAGTTGTATTTCCACTTGTTGATTTACCATTTAATGTTCCTTTTGCTGTCACAACTGTTCCTGCTGCTTGCTTAGTAATGGTCAAGCTGTAGTTACCTTCTCCGCCTGCTGTTCCTGTTGCAAGCGTCGTCCCAGCAGCGTTTTTAATCTCAACTGAAGCGTTTGGTTCTGTTGTTCCTGTTGCTACTGTTGAATCAGCTGTTAGTGAATTAATCGTTGTAGGGGCAATACCACCACGTACGACTGTTGTGTTTGCACTTGATGTTTTACCATTTAGCGTTGCTGTTGCTGTAATAACTGTTCCTGCTGTTTGCTTATCAATGGTAAGACTGTATTTACCTTCTGATCCTACTACTCCTTTTGCAAGCTCCTTACCATCTTGATCCTTCAAAACGATTGCTGAGTTAGGCTCTGCTGTTCCTGACAAAGTTGTTGACTCTGTTGTGATAGGATTATTAATTGTTGTTTGATCGATACTACCACGTACTACAGTTGTGTTTGCACTTGATGTTTTGCCATCTAATGTTGCTGTTGCTGTAAGAACTGTTCCTGCTGGTTGTTTAGGGATCGTAAGAACATATTTACCATCTGATCTCACTGCTCCAGATGCTATCTCCGTTCCATCAGCTTTTTTGATTACAATATCGGCATTTCGTTCTGCTGTTCCTGATATAGTTGTTGCCTCTGTTGTAACTGGATTCTCAATTGTTGTTTGATCGATACTACCACGTATTACAATAGTTGATGCTGTAGCAGAAAATCCATCTAAAGTAGCTGTTGCCGTAATAACTGTTCCTGCTAGTTGCTTATCAATGGTAAGACTGTATTTACCTTCTGATCCTACTTCTCCTTTTGCAAGCTCCTTACCATCTTGATCCTTCAAAACGATTACTGAGTTAGGCTCTGCTGTTCCTGACAAAGTTGTTGACTCTGATGTAACAGGATTATTAATAACTGTATCCGCAATGTCACCACGAACGACTGTTGTTTGTGCAGTAGATGTTTTGCCACTTAATGTTGCTGTTGCTATAACAACTGTTCCTCTTGGTTGCTTAGGAATCGTAAGACTATACTTACCTTCTGATCCTACTTGTCCTTCTGCTAGTAAAGTTCCATCAGCTTTTTTGAGTACAATTGCTGCATTTGCTTCTGCTGTACCTGTTGCTGTTGTTGATTTTGTTGTTAAAGCTGAAATTGTTGTTTGTGCAAGCTCACCTTTTGTAACGGTTGTTGTTGCTGAAGAAGTTGCGGATCCTTTTGTTGCCGTTGCTGTTACTCGTGTGCCCACATCTTGTTGTGGAATGGTAAGGCTGTATTTTCCGTTTGCCCCTACTGTTCCAGAAGCAATAACTTCACCATTGGCCATAAGTTCAATCGTCGCATCTGGTTCCGCTGTACCTGTTGCTGTTTTTGAATCTGTTGTTAAAGCTGCGATTGTAGTTTGTGCAATTGCCGCTTGTTTTACTGTTGTTTCCGCAGAAGAAGAAATACCGTTAGAAGTTGCTGTTGCTGTTACTTTTGTATTCACAGCTTGTTTAGGAATTGTAATGTTATAGTAACCGTCTGATCCTACTGCTCCTGAGCCTAGCGTAGCACCTGCAGCATTTTTAATAACGATTGATGCGTTTGGCTCTGCTACACCCGTTGCTTGTGTTGAATCTGTTGTAAGTTCCTCAATTGTAGTTTGTGCAATATTTGTAAGTGCATAGCTACCACCGAAAAGTTTCGCTGTTGTTTTACTTACAAATTGTGATTGGAATTGTGCACTGTTTGAAGTTAGATTTCTTTGACTCAAGTTGCCTTTCGCCCATCCAGATAAATCAAAAGTTGCTGTTGTAAAGTTGTTGTAGTTACGTGTTGGAATTTCACTGTTGATTAAACCAGAATCCCACGTTGATAGTCCTTTATCAGAATTAATATTGATGTTTGTTGAATTTCCTGCATAGTTGGCAAAAACAGAACCAACAGAGTTCGTATTTGTAATAGCAAAGTTCGAACCATTCTCAAATACTAATTTACCACCCGTTTGCACTGTTCCTTGTTGACCTGGTGAAGTCGCAACAAAATCTGCGCCAGTTTGAACCGTCAAGTTACCACTTGTAATAGAGATACCTTCTTCAACCAAATCGCCTGCAACAGCTTTTAGTTTAGCTCCAGTTTTGACGATCATGTTACCGCCTGCACCTGCTGTGTAGATTGCTTGTCTATTTGTAGAAGTTAAATCCATATTTCCTGCTAAAGTGATTTGCGTGTTGTTGTTATGACCGTAAATAGAAATATCTTTCGAATTTACTTTCAAATTAGAGTTCGCTTCTTGATTCATACTTCCGTATAAACGAATGGCAGGACAGTTAGATGAAGATGTGAAGTTTACGTTTGCGCCATCTTTAATATTGAGAGTTGTTCCTTGAAAAACTTCTTCTAATGCTGCATCTGCTGTAATTTTGCCTTCTAAGATTGTTGTACCATTAGCGTTATATACAAATTGTTGACCGCTAGAAGTTACATCTTTATACGTAACTTGTACGCCTTGATATTCTGACCAGAATAATGGATAGATATTTTGATTCGTCATTGTTAAATCTTCCACACGGTTGACTGAATCTGCTTTGGCAATTCCTATTTTGGCGAAGTTCATATCAATAGTGTGCCCGTTACCATATAGATTTTTTTGTGTTGTGAAGTTAAAGCTTGCTGTTACTTTGAAATCTGCTGTTAATTTGATGTCTTTTACACTTGTATTTAATAATGCTGCCCTGAATTCTGCAAACGTTGCTACCTCTGTTGCATTGGCTGGTGCTGCTGTTAGTGCTGTGCTTTTAAGTGCCGCGCTTTTAAGAGCAGCTTCACTTGCGAATACATTAACAGGTAATGTGCTTAATAAAGAACTTCCCACCAATACAGTTGCTAAGGCGATTGTTCCACTTTTTCTGACGATATTTTTTTTCGTTGACATTAATAAATGTCCTCCTCTGAATTTAAATTATTATTATAGTTGCGCAACTATTTTTTGGACTGAATTCAAAAGTTTTAACTTGAATCAATCATATTTCTTAATTTTTCCATAAGGCACATCCTTTCTTTATGAAAAATTATTTAAATAATCGCTTTCTTGAAACATTTCGAATTAATTTATCTGACAAATAATAAGCCTATGTTTCAAAAAATCATGTTTGCTTTTGAAATTGAACTTCTGCTCTGACCTGAATATACGTTTTACTTGATGATCAAATAATGTTTTTTTATACGTGCACGATCTCTTCCTTATTTAAAATATATTGATTTGGATCGACAGTGAAAATACCATCATTTGCGAGATTTCGATATAAGGTTGTCATATGCTGTCGAGACATACCTAGATAATTCGAAATTATTGCTTTTGTAAAATATTTCGGTATTTTAATTTGATCGCCATCTTCTTCTCCATAAAGCCTTCCTAAATAAGTGAGGGTGGATATAAGTCGTTCTTTTGTATCTTCCATTTGCCACATTTGTTTCTGTAGTAGCTTGGCATTTGTTTCTTTCATAGAATGATAAAGATAAAAGGCACCTTCTTGAGAATACATCAGCTTGCTCATTACTTGTTGTTTTGAGAAGCGCCAAGTCTTTACATCTGTTAACGCGACTGCGCTGATAGCCGATTTTTCATTTCCAAATATATCGTTCATACCAATGATATCGTGTGGACCAATAAAGTAAGTGACGTGTTCATTTTGCCACGCTACACAAACACCGGATTGGATAAAATAAATGTAATCATGTATAAGGTTTTCTGAACTTAATTTTTCTTTCTTGTTAAATATTCTCTCTTCTATATTGATGGGATAAGAGCTTGTATCTGATAATAATTTTAACAACTGCGTACTACCAAACTGTTGATCCATGACGTCCTTATCAAATAATGCCATATAACTCATGTTTGGGCAGCTCCTTTCTGTATTGCCTTTCGATATATTTAATATTACCATGTTTTTTAGGGGTGAGATGGAAAGTATACGTCATAAAAGTTACTTTATTTCATCTATTTTGTGAACACCTGTTTTTTTAGCTGCAGGCGCCTATTTTAGGGGAAAGTTGATTAAGATACACGATCATGCCGTGTGGCTCATCATGGATAATACCTTCTGCCACTAGCAACTTAAAAGCCTTGACAACCGTAACATAGCTTACATTCAAATAGTTAGCTATCATTTTTTTAGAAAAATATTTTTCTGTATAGATACAATGATCTTTTTCTTCACCGTACAAAAAGCTAAGTTGGAGTAACACATCCAATACTCTATCTCTCGCTACGCCTGATCTAATAAGATGATGTGTTAATAACTCTGTGCGGCCAGCCATGACCGCTACTGCTAAACGCCATCCTTGTGCTCTTTTGTGTAATTTTATATGCACATCTTGTAATGTCATTTTGTATAACTTCATTTTGGTCAGCGTCACAATACGTGTTCTTGTTTCACCACCAACCAAAATATTTTCTACTCCTAGGCATTCGTTCCGCCCCAAGAATTGAATAATAATACCATCTTGCATCACTACAGCAACACCGGATGCTATCATGTATATATCTGTTAAAAGTGTATCTTCTGCTATGATGACTTGATCAGCTTCCATGAAACATATTTCACTAGGAATGCTATATGCGCCGCCTGCTACTAAATATTGTTTGAGTAGGCTATTGATACGTTTCTGTTGTTGTAGCGCTTCATTTAAAGTAATGGAACTGTTCATCACGGATACACTCCTTTTTTTCTTTCGTTTTTGTTGTCTGAATTTGTTTACTCACACAGTATACCCCCATTTGCATTTCCGTGCCTTTGGTGTTCCAACTTACAAATGAGAGATTTTTTTGCATTTACGAGATCCTTCGTATTATTTTGGCGTTAAATGTATTACTTTTGTTATGCTGTTCCTGCCGATTATGAACAATTGGTGACAATAAAAATTTATTGGCATCTCGATATAATGTTCTTCTAAAGATACATAATATACATTTTTATCATTTTATAAGAACTCAATATAGTGTTTCCGATCTCCTTTATTTCTCTTTTTTCCCTTTGCTATACTTGATTGTATGCCTTGATACACGCAAAAATGCACATCTAAACTGTTCCTACAGTCCAGATGTGCATTTTATTAGTATATTCATCTTTACTTCTATATTATTCAGTTAAAAATTATTACTTTCGTTTTCTTCCTTAATCCTCAGCATCTATTGGAATTTTTTCTTGTGCCATCAACTCCATAAATCTTTTTACATCTATAATAGTCCAAGGCCTCTTACTAGAAACTAGTATCCCATCTTCTCTCAAAGATTTACAAACGAGGGTTACCAAACTTTTTGAGACGTTGGCCATATCAGCTAGTAGTACGTAATTAACGAACATCGGTAACTCAATACTATTAGGTTTAGCATGGAAACCATCGTACATTAATCTGTATATGCAGAAATATACCCGTTCCGTAGCATCCAAGTTAGCTCGAATAGAAGCTTGGAAAAATTTTTTACGTGTTCTTAAGAAATGTTGCATTAAAATGAAATTGTGAGGATCTTCCTTAGCTAAGACTCGCTCAAAGAACGGAAAATCAATTACCCAGCCAACGATATCTGTAATAGCCTCGTAGCGATATTCCATTGGTAGTTCTGCCTCGTATTCTGTAAGCCTCATGAACTCCGTTGGTTCTAACAAATGTTGAAAAATAAACGCTTGACCTTTCATATAACTAAATTTCATTACACCTGCTTCTATAAAGAAAAGATGGTTATTAATTATTTTTCGCGTTAGTACCTCTCCTTTTTTTATTCGCTTTTCATAGCAACGTTCATGGAAATCTGGATCTGACCTCAAAAGTTGCATCGCATCTATTTTCTCTTTAATATTTGGAAAAAAAGATTCGGAGTACATAATTCTCACCTCTATCTATTTTTTTATGTATCTTCTCTTACAACTTACCCATAATCACATTTTACAAACTCCGCACTTCACTCAGTTTTCTCCTTATGCTACTTCCAAAAAACCGGCGCCAGGGGTATTGATTTGCTAATACATTTTTAGTAGCTAAAATGAGACGGCTATGTTTTGCTATTTTTCTTTGTTTAACGCTTGATGGCATGTCAACAAAATGACAAGATCATAGTTAGCCATTTTTTCGTAATCGACCGCGATGGGTTCATAAATGGATCACAAAAACACTCCCCTACACCACAAGAGCTAGCTTGTCGTGCATGAGAGCGTATTTTATATTACTTTATAATGGGCGATCCAATTCATACAAATGACGATAACGTTCTTCCTTCTCTAGCAATTCCTGATGCGTTCCGTCCATGATCACATCGCCATTCTCCAAGAATAACACCCGGTCCATTTTCTCCACACCAACAAGATGATGCGTCACCCAAACGAGCGACTTCTCTTGCAGTGTCTCAAAAATCGTGCCAAGCAATTCCTTCTCGGTAATCGGATCAAGTCCCACTGTCGGCTCATCCAATACAACGATTGGCGTATCCTGCAACAAAATCCGAGCCAGCGCAATCCGTTGACGTTCGCCACCTGAAAAGCGTGCACCCATCTCCGTCATCTGCGTACGATATCCATCCGGCATGCTCATAATAAAGTCATGCAACTTCACTTGTTTCGCGACCTCAGCCACTTCCTCATCCGTTGCATCCTGATTGCCCATCCGAATATTATTCAGCACCGTCGTATTAAACAAATGCGCCTTCTGATTCAGCATTGAAATCACCTCCGCGATTTGCGGTCGCAACTTCGCAACACTTTCACCATTCAACGTCACAGAACCAGATGTTGGCATCAAAGCGCCCTGTACTAATTTCAAAAACGTCGACTTCCCAGTGCCACTTCGTCCCAAAATCGCAACCTTCTCGCCCTGCTTCAACTCAAAATCCAAATCACGCAAAACTGGAGCCTTTGCTTCCGGATAACCAAATGTCAGTTTTTCCGTACGTAAAATTACGTTTTCCGTATCGATCGCCACTTTTGGGAGCGCACCTTCCTCTTCCCAAGTGAGGAGTTCCGCGTCTTCCATCTGCTCCAAGCGCGCAATCGAATCCTTGTAAAGCGAACCATCACTGACCGCGTTACTCACCGGAATAAAGCTCTCCGACAACGCCAAAATCGCGAGCACAAACGCTGCAATAAAGGTCGGTTCAAAAACGCCATCCACGACTTGCTGATTCGTCCAATACACCATCGAAAGCACCATAACCCCAATAATCAATTGCCCGACAAAATCCCGCAATGTCGCAAAGCGCGCCTGTTTTGTCTCCATCGCCAGCAACACTTTTTCATCCGCTTCATAATCCGCGATAAAATCCTTTTCACGACCACTAAACATCCAGTCGCTAATTCCAAACACCGCATCCGTGAACTTCTGATACAATTTGTTCCGCTCCTGTTTCATGTATGCATTTTTTCCACGCGCGTAAAGCAACGAAACCCAAGGCATCACGAGCACCAGCAAGGCAATATACGCGAAAAATAAAATCGCAAACGGTATCGAAAAGAAGCCCAGTCCAATCACAATACCGCCGTACAAAACCATCGCCACAATATTCGGCAACAACGTCGTCAAATAGTAATTCTGCAAATGCTCAATATCATCCGAAAGAAGCCCCAAAATATCCCCCGTCCGATAACGCGAACGCATCAACAACGCCTGCGGTTCAATGATTCGGTACAAACGCACACGCATCGATGCCAAAATCCGCAAAACGAGCGAATGACTTGCGAGCCGCTCAATGTACCGCGACACTGCACGCATAATTCCGAATGCCCGAACCCCAACTATCGGCACATAAATCAGCAAAATCGTCTCTGGAATCGTCGCTGCCGTCGAAATCAAATATCCCGACGTAAACATCAGCGCCCCCGTCGAGAACACCGTCAGCAAACCAAGCAAAATAACCCAGAGGAAAAGCATCCGATTTTGTTTAATATAAGGCCCAATCCAGCTACTTTGTCTCATCAGATCTCCTCCAATTGGGCTTTGATTAATTTCGCATAAAAGCCATTTTTCGTGAGCAATTCCGCGTGCGTGCCAACTTCCACAATCGCGCCATGATCCAGCACGATAATCCGGTCCATTTCAAGCATCCAATGCAAACGATGCGTCGCAAAAAAGACAAGCCGATCCGTGAACAAATCAAGCATTGGTTGCTTCAACTCGTACTCCGTTTCAATATCCAAATGCGCCGTCGGTTCATCCATCAACACAATTCGGCGATCACTTAAGAATGCCCGCGCAATCGCGATCCGCTGCTCCTGACCACCACTCAGCACACGTCCAGCCTCACCTACAAGCGTATCATAACCAGCATCAAGCTCCGCCACTAACTCACGCAAGCCCGCCGCATCAGCCGCCCGTTCCACTTCCTGGTCATCACTATCCGGCGCATAAAAACGAATATTCTCGCGCACCGTCTCGTGGAACAAATAAGGATGCTGCGGAATATACGTCACCTGACTCTGCCAAGCCGCATCACGCAACTGCACACGTTCGGCGTCATTCCAGAGAAATCCCCCGTCCGTCGGTTCCAAAAAGCCACTGAGCACATCGATCATCGTCGACTTCCCAGCACCCGTGGCACCGATAATCCCAATTTTCTCAAAACCGCTCACCGTAAAATTAGCCGCATCAAGCGACGTCGGCGAATCCGGCTGGTGTTTCACCGTCACATTTTGCAAAGTAAACGACGTATTCGCGTCATAATCCAACGCTTGATCCGCCACAATCTCCGTCACGTCCTTATCAATAATCTCCTGAATCACGCGTCCAGCCTCTTGCCCAGCAAGCGTCGCATGATAATCTGAGCCAACCTCACGAACCGGCAAAAAGTACTCCGGCGCCAAAATCAGAATCGCTAAAGCCGGCTGCAAAATCATCGTCGACTCAATCAAGCCTAAGCCCAGAAACACCGCCACCGTCGCGACCGAAAGCATCGTAAAGAAGTCCAACGCAAACGAAGACAAGAACGCCATCCGCAAAGTCCCCATCGTCGCTTTCCGGTAATCTTCACTCACCTTCGCAATATTCCCCTCGTGCGCGCGACTAATCCCCAAATACTTCAACGTCTCGAGCCCTTTAAGCGAATCCACGAAATGGTTCGACAACACCCGATGCGTCTCAAACTGGCGATCCGCCTGAGCCTTCGTTGCCAGCCCAATCATAATCAAAAACAGAATCAAGATCGGCAACGTCAAAATCAGAATCGTGCCCGACGTCGTATCTTCTATAAATACGTAGATTAAAATCATCACCGGAATAATCGACATATTCATCAATTTCGGCAAAAACAGCTCCAAATAACGACGGAAATCAGCGACACCCTCCATGACCATCGTCACGACTTTCCCTGTCCCCTCCGCACTCGTAAAACGCGGCCCAAGTAGAAACAGTTTCGAAAGCAACGCCTCACGCATTGCCGTCCCCGTTTTTGCAGCATAGTCATAGACAATTTTGCGTTTCCATACATTCAAAAAATGCCGTACGAGATAAGCCCCCGCAAAGAGGCCTAAATCGAACAGCGCATCTCCCCACGGATCACCGTGAAAGAGCGTCGTAATCGCAGTTGCTAAGTATTTTGCCATCGCAATGATAGCCGCGCCCTGAATTATAGTCAGGACGGCTAACATCGCAAGGATCGGTTTGATACCTTGGTATTTCAATAAATCTCTACCCATTAGTACGTCATTTTCTCCTTACTGGATACACGCTTGCGGAACACATAATAGCTCCAGATTTGATAACCTAGTACAAACGGCAAAAGCGTCAGAGCCACGATTGTCATTACTTTTAGCGAATAATCGCCAGATGCTGCATTATGAATCGTTAAATCATACAACGAGCTTGTCGAACTAATCATCACACGCGGGAATAATCCTGCGAAAATCGAACCGATCGTCCCAACAATTCCGAGTCCACTAAACGCAAACGCCCAACCTTCGCGTCCCTTCCAAAGAGAAAGCGCAGAGATCACGTAAAACACGACTGTCGCTCCAATCATAATCGGTAACAAAATCGGACGAACTTGGAAAATATCTGTATAGAAGAAGGCCATAACAACAAAAATCGCAAGGACAGGAACCGTTACAAACCACATCCGTTTGGCAATCCGAGTCGCACGTTCACGAATTTCGTCATGCGTACGAAGCGTAATGAACAGCAAACCGTGGAAGTAACAAATCAGCGTTACCGTCACACCGCCCATAAGCGAGAATGGCGTAATGTAATCGAAGAACCCTGCATTCATATTCATTTCACTATTAATCGGCATCCCCGCAACAAGTGAGGAGAACAAGACGCCAAGCAAGAACGGCGGCAAAATACTACCGATAAAAATAACCCAATCCCACGTCTTCACCCAAGCCTTCGTATCATGTTTCCCGCGGAATTCAAACGAAACCCCACGACCAATGAGCGCCAGCAAGAAGAATACAAGTGGAATATAATAACCACTAAACATTGTCGCATACCAGTTCGGAAACGCCGCAAAAATCGCGCCCCCAGCCGTCAGCAACCAAACCTCATTCGCGTCCCAGAATGGCCCAATCGTATTGATTAAAACACGACGTTCCAAATCATTCCGAGCCACAAAGCGCGTCGACATCCCAACCCCGAAATCAAAACCTTCCAGGAAGAAAAAGCCGATGAAAAGTACAGCAACTAAAAGGAACCACAGTTCGTTTAATTCCATCTTAATTCGCCCCCTTTAAATCAAATGGATCCACAGACGCAGGCTCTTTTTTGCCTTTTTTCTTGTCATGATTATGCGCGTCTGGGCCTGCCTTAATTTCACGAATAAATAGCCAGACGAGTACAATCGCGAGCGCTAAATAAATCGCTGAAAATGCAATAAGTGAGAACAGTATCGAGCCCGCCGAAACGTTCGGTGAAACCCCGTCCGCCGTTGACATATAGCCAAATACCACCCACGGTTGACGCCCAACTTCCGTCATGATCCACCCCATCGAGTTTGCGATGAACGGGAAAGCGATCATTGGAATCATCAAACGTAGATACAATTTTGACGTTGTTAATCTCTTACGCCATGCAAGGAAAGCTCCCCACAAGCCGAATAGAATCATTAACATACCAGAGAGCACCATGATCCGGAAGCTCCAGAATGACGTTTTAACCGGTGGAATGTAGTTCATATCCGCCCCGAAACGATCTTTGTACTTCTCTTGATACTCGGCCTGCAGTGATTTCATACCTTGAACACTACCAGAGAACGTTGAGTACGAGAGGAAACTTAGCGCGTATGGAATGTTGACTTCCCAGGTATTCTTCTGATTAGCTACATCAATACCCGCGATCATCGTCCACGGTGCCGGATCGGCTGTATCCTCCCAAATTCCTTCCGTCGCCGCCATTTTCATCGGTTGCGTTTTAACAAGATATTGCGCTTGTTGGTGACCACTGAAAGCCGTACCAAAACCACCGATAATAACGAGTACAAGCGCGATTTGGAACGATTTTCGGAAAAAGTCTACATCTTGCTTTTTAAGTAATTTGTAGGCGCTGACCCCTGCGACAAAGAATGCCCCCGTCGCGAACGCACCAAAGATAACGTGTGGAAACTCCACAAGTAACTGCCCATTCGTAATAAGCGCCCAGAAATCGTTCATTTCCGCACGACCATTAATTTCTTGGAACCCTACTGGATGCTGCATGAACGAGTTCGCCGCCAAAATCCAGAACGCGGAGAAGACCGTACCAAGCGCAACAAGCCAAATACATGCCAAATGTAATTTCTTGTTCAGGCGATCCCAACCGAAGATCCACAATCCGATAAACGTCGATTCCATAAAGAACGCGAGTAGCGCTTCAATCGCAAGCGGCGCCCCAAATACATCCCCTACGAATCTGGAGTAATCCGACCAGTTCATCCCGAATTGGAATTCCTGAATAATCCCTGTTACTACCCCCACAGCGAAGTTGATTAAGAACAAGTGTCCCCAGAACTTCGACATTTTTTTGTAGATTTCTTTTTTCTTCACAACATACAACGTTTCCATAAGAGCAACCATAAATACAAGTCCAATAGAAAGTGGTACAAATAAGAAATGGAAAACGGTTGTTGATCCGAATTGAAGTCTAGCTAAGAAAAGTTTATCCACCTTTTTTCCTCCTTTTTGTGTTTATTTGGGTGTTTAACCCGATTTTGTCTTTATTATTATAATTTGCCGACTGTTTACTATACACATTAATCGATTGTGAAAAACTGTGAATACTGTTACGCTCTCTTGTGTTTTAATTCACAAAATCATGTGTACGAAAATAAAGTATGTAGGAATCATCTGTTTACCGTGAAAATTTTTCATTTTTCAGGCTTTGTCTATTTTCTCACATAAGTAAACGAGCTATAGAAACCGGACTACCGAATTTCTCTCGCATCTTCAGCCAATTAGAATAAGTTTTACCTAATTCTTATTCTATCGCATTTCGCCCTAAATTTGTTTAGTTCTTTTGGTTCTATTTTAATAAGGGAAAACATGGAGACAAGAAATGAGTCGGGTAGGTCACTTAAGTAACATCAATCAATTGCACATATTTTCACAAAAGAACGTATAATGGATGTTACATGCATTAAAATAGGTATTAAGGCTCTTTTTGCTGTTTTTTCTTTGCACGTAGATCTCGGAAAAAGTTGGTCAAGATGGCTCCACATTCATCGGCTAGGATTCCTGGTTCGATTTCACATTGATGATTGAAACGTGAATCTTGGAGCAGGTTCATGAGCGTTCCTGCTGTGCCGGCTTTTGGATCAGCGGCTCCGTAGTAGACTTTGGCAATGCGGGAGAGCAGAATTGCGCCGCTGCACATTGGACAAGGCTCAAGCGTGACGTAAAGTTCCGCACCTTCTAATCGCCAAGCATCTTGATTTTTGCAGGCGTCTTGAATCGCTAGAATTTCGGCGTGCGTGATGGCGTTTTTGGTCGTTTCACGGAGATTATGCGCGCGTCCGATGATTTCGCCGTTAAGCACGACAACCGCGCCGATTGGAACTTCTCCTTTTTCACGTGCTTTTTCGGCTTCTATTAAGGCCTCACGCATGTAGATTTCTTTTTGCATTGGTGGATGACTCCCTCTTTTTGAATTCTTTTACATTTTAGCATAGCGACAGCATGCACGCCTTTTATTTGCTTTGAGATAACCGATATAGTACCATGTATTAGTATCAGGTGATAAAGATGCTGAAGGCGCTCGTTCAGCCCTGACAGAATTTGTTAGAGGGCGCTGAACAAGATCTCAAAGACACCCCACCCGCCTAACCACCATCCATGGAAGAACACAAAACTAACCTAAAACCAAGGAGATGTTATCAAATGAAATCAGAAAATTTAATTGCCCCTGAATTTTATAATATTACGGATGAGATTGCACAGTTTGACTCGGAGAAGGCGGCGCTGATTTGGCAAAATGAGGCTGGAGATGTGAAGGAATGGTCGTATCATCATTTGTTGGAAGCGGCGAACCGTTTTGCGAATGTAATCAAGCATGCTGGGATTGAGAAAGGCGATCACGTGATTGTGATGATGCCGCGATTGCTTGAGACGTATGCGGTTTATATGGGGCTTTGGCTGACGGGCGCGATTATTATTCCTGCCTCTGAGCTTTTGAAGGCGCATGATTTAGAGTATCGGATTCATCATGCGAACGTGAAAGCGGTCATTGCGGACGCGAGTTGTATGGCGGAGTTTGATAAGATTGTGGACGCGCCAAGTGTCGTGACGCGGATTGTTGTTGGGGCGGACGGCGCGCTTGATGGTTGGCAGAATTATGGGCGGTTGGTTGACGCGGCGTCGACGGAATTTGAAAAAGTGGCGACGCGCAAAGATGATCCGTGTTTGCTGGCCTTCACGTCAGGCACGACGGGAAATCCGAAGGGCGTGGTGCACGTGCATGGTTGGGGTTACGCGCATATTCGGATTGCTGCGGACCACTGGCTAGATATTCGCGAGGATGACCTCGTTTGGGCAACGGCTGGACCCGGCTGGCAAAAGTGGGTTTGGTCGCCGTTCTTGTCTGTCCTTGGTAAAGGCGCGACGGGATTCATTTATAATGGGCGTTTTCGTCCCGCGAAGCAGTTGGAACTTTTGCAAGATAAGCAAGTGAATGTGCTTTGTTGTACGCCAACGGAATACCGTTTGATGGCAAAGGCGGATCATTTGGATGCGTATGATTTGAGTCATTTGCGCAGCGCCGTTTCTGCTGGTGAGCCGCTAAACCGCGAAGTGATCAGCGTTTTCCAAGACAATTTTGATATTAAAGTTCGCGATGGTTATGGCCAGACCGAGAGTACGCTCCTGATTGGGACGCTTGTCGATTTTCCGATTCGTCCGGGCTCGATGGGCAAGCCGATTATGCCGGAGTACATGGCGATTATTGATGAAAATGGGCAGCCTGTTGGTGTCGGCGAAATTGGTGATATCGCGATGCGCAAGGATTTCCCAGCGCTGTTCCAGGAATATTACAAAGAACCTGAGCGTCTGGAAAAGGCGATTCGTGGCGATTATTTCGTGTCCGGCGACCGCGCCTATCGTGATGAGGACGATTATTACTGGTTCCAAGGCCGGAATGACGATATTATTATTAGTTCGGGATATACGATTGGGCCGTTTGAGGTGGAAGATGCGTTGACACACCATCCGAGCGTGAGGGAAGTGGCTGTTGTGGCGAGTCCTGACGAGATTCGCGGTACGGTTGTGAAGGCGTTCATCGTTTTAAAAGACGGTTTTGTTGGGGACATCGCGCTTGTGAAAGAGTTGCAGAACTTCACGAAAGAACACACCGCACCGTATAAATATCCACGACGCATTGAATTTGTTGAAAGTTTACCAAAAACCGATTCCGGAAAAGTTCGCCGAGTAGCCCTGCGCGATGCAGAATTCGCGAAAATCTCACAATAATCGTTGCCAAATCCCGCAAAATTGGGTACAATCATTCCAAGTAACTTGCTTTTGAGAGAGGGAATGGTATAGATGGAAACACGGTTTATAGAGGCCACCCAAACACACGATTTGCGCCACCGCGTGCTAATTCCAGATCACCCAGTGGAGGCGCTTGTCTATCCGGGAGATGAGGATCGGGCGACGTTTCATGTCGGGGTATTTGATGACGACGGGAAGCTGGTTGCGATTGGGAGTTTTTACGAAGAAACAGACAGCCATTTTGAAGGTGAAAAACAGTACCGATTACGCGGCATGGCGAGCGATTCCAATGCACGATTGCGCGGACTTGGAAAAGCTGTGATTGTGTTTGCCGAGGAAGAACTGGCGCGACGTAACGTGGATTTACTTTGGTGTAACGCACGCGTAATTGCGACTGGATTTTATGAAAAAATGGGATTCTATTCGGTTGGAGACGAGTTCGTGATTCCGAAGATCGGCGGGCATTATCGGATGGGGAAGGATTATAAATGAAGATTAGTTATTAAACGCAATAGAACCCCCAGTCTCCAGCCAGAGATTAGGGGTTCTTTTAGGATGTTTTTTCAACGCCATTATTAAATAGAGTGTCCTTATTGGGGCATAAAACCCGTTAAAGAATCTACAATATTAAGCAGTCTATCTGAAATATTTACAAGCGCATTTAGTATAAAAATCTGGATTATTAAGAACGCTACCATGCAAATAATAATGGCAATTTTGAAATACAAATCATTTTTATTCATGAGTTTTTCTCCCTTTTTATTAATTACCTATCTATATACAACCTAATACGGAAATTTATATTTATCGTAATCATACAACACAACAACCGTTACTGTATCATTTGCGTAATCAATTCCAAAACCTATCTTTTGATTTGTGTTAGAGTCCTGGAATTCAACCATGTCACCATATATCTCCGTACTTTTCTTTCTATAGTTAGTCCCATATTCCAGCTTAACATCCGCAAAGCTACTGCCGATACCGAGTCCTTTTTTTGTCGTAAAATTTTGCCCATCAATCTTGTCCCTTAGCTCCATGCAAACAATTTTTTTAGTTTTGGCGTCCGTTGTCACAATAAAACTATCTTTATCATCGAAATAATATATATTTCCTTCATCCTCGTTCGCAATTGCAAATTCAGGATAGTAATGTCTAATATGCGATTCATCCATTCTGATAGTTAGTTTTCCGATCCCCTCGTTTTTTAGCGAAGTGTCCTCAATAGGCCATACATTTTTTATCCATAAAACACCCACGTAGACCAGTAAACCTGTTAACAAGATTCCAGTAATCAATAATATTTTTTTTAGCATTTTTCACCTTCCTAATGTGCATGGTATGTCTTACCGTGACCAATTAGACCACTACATTTTCCATTTTTGGATTTATCTTCCCAAGCGCAATATCTATATTTAGCTGGCCCATAATCTTTTAAACATTGTACATGCCATACAAGTGCTCGGTCACAGTCACTCCATAAAAAATTCCTAGCAGCCATTACTGCATTTTCTGACTTCAGATAATATTTATTGTTTCCCCAAGGTCCATTAAATCTATTACAGGTTATCCGTGCGCCCTTACTATAAGATTTTACTACCTTCTCAAATTTAAATTTACTAGCTGGTGCTAAAGGAATTATCATAAATTTATCAGCATGTGCTTTATTTATCTTTTCGGTTTCATGTCCATTTTCCTCATCCATCCTGTTAATAAGTGTGTCTAAATTTATTTCCTCTACCAAGCTTACCTTTTTTTGCTCTCCTTTTTCAACAATTACTTTCTTTGCTTCCTCGTTTATCTCTGCTTCGATACTTACTGGGTTAGTATCATAGTTTGGTGAAGAGACGGTTACCTCTCCTTCTCCAGTTCTTACACTAATTTTAGTAGATACCTCACCATTCTCATCCGTTATGTAAGTAAGCCCATTGATGTTGACTGTTTCATCAGCATAACGTACATCTTTATACATATAATTAAGCTCTTTGTTCCATTTCCAGCCATCATTAAGATATAAATCGATTAGATCGTCTGGAGCATTATCTGGCATAGAATATTCCAACCTTTTTATATTTTCGACTACCAAATTATCTGTAGAGGTATCAGTACTCTTTGGTATCTCATCTGCAAATACATGGAGTGAGCTCAATGTCACTCCAGTTAATAAAAATACTACGATGCATAAACTAACTTTTATTTTCCTCATTATTCACTTCTCCCTTTAAGTCTATTTTACTACTTTCTATTGATGGTTATTGTATTCCCTCGATCATTTCCAACCCCATGCTCATTATTACACTAACGAACGAAAAAAAATATTATGCTTTCACTCGTTACACTTTACTCTACAAGCACTGCAAATCCTCACATAAAGTTAATACGAATTATTAAGCATCACTCTTCTCAACTCCCTTTGTACGTATCTCCCCTTATTTTAGCCGAACACAAATAAATAGTCAAAATATTTAATCATTTAGTATAAAAAGATACTTAATAAAAAATATAGGCCAAAAACGTCATAAATACGCTGATGCCCTATACTTCAGAAATTACGATTAGCAGTATTAAATAAATTGCTAGTTTTAAATTGCCCTGTCTAATACCTAAAAATGTATAAAAAATTAACTTCCCTATAAAGTATCGAATATAATTTTTATACTTTTTTTAATATCTAACTCACCCATTTAAATAACTGAAGCAATTTCATAATTCAAAAGCGTTGCCTCCCAATGATTTTCAGAGATAGAAAAAATGCTACCTCCCCATTCCAGCACTCGAAATTTCATAAAATAACTAATTTTAAATTTATAAAACCTTGTTCATAAGCCATTCCAAAACTATATGGATTATTATTTTTGCGAAAAAATGAGGACTTATGAAATTGATTCACTAATAAAATCACTGCCTAATCAATTACATCCATTGGTAAAGGTAGATCGAGAGCAAAGTAAATTTTAGGAGTATATCCATTATCTTTTGTAAATGAATACCAATCTATTATCTTAAGCTTAAGCAAAATTGAGTTAAATTTCAAAAGATCCAAATTTTTATTTCGCACACCTTCATATACGTAAGTCACCTTTTGATCTATCAACCATAGTACACACGATGTTTTGCATTCCATAATCTCACCTAGTTGTTTTTTCGTTAAGTTAGGATATTTCTTCACATCATCGTATTTTTTTCTATCGTTGTATTTCAAAAGCTCATCTCGCACCTTAAACTCATTACTGTTAGATAATACTTGCATCGATAATAGCGATTGCTCGAAACTATATAATGCCATTGATGTTCCTGTCCCTCTCTTTATTGCGAGTAACTCTTTGCTATTCCGATTAAATATATCAGCCACTTCTATATATGTTCCATGGGTATTTATATTACGTTTATGGAGTTTCACCATATGAGATATTCCAGCCAACGCTTCTATATAACCACCTTCACCAGCGTATTCACCAGACTCGTCACTTTCATATTGACAACTATATTCATCATTATAGTCTATTATGTCATTGATTTCTTTCATTTTTTCTTCAACTAAGCTATAGAAACGATTATTGAAGTGTCCCCACATACCGTTGTCTAACAAGTATACTTTATCTCCCATTTGCAATTCGCAAAAAACAATTTTTTTAAATGGTACATCCTTAGTTATACAATCTTCCTCATCGAATACACTGAATTTCAATTTGGATATATCATTGATTAAATCGCTATACTTAATTATATACTCTTTTAGCTGATCACCATCAATAGATATCTCCTCCTCAGTCTCCTTCTTCGAACCAGTTACATAGGCAGTTAATTTTTTATCGCTTTCTAACATTATTATTCTATTACCCAACAATTGGATTTTACTAATACTAAAGGAAATAGATATGTTATCATCAATTTTTTTTATCATACCAAGCAGCTGCGTATCCAAAGTAGTATTCAACGGATCTTTCTTATTTATTTTTATTAATCTTGGTATGGATGATATATTACCTTTTAATGATAATGCAATATCGATTTGCCCAAATAAATCTATAAACTCATCTTCTTGCTCATCCCCTTTGTTCAAGCTATATTCCCTAGCAAATGTAATCCCTGTTCCGCAGGTTAGGTTGCTGCCAAAAATGCTTTCTGATCTAGGTTTTCCACTTACACTAAAATAACTTTCACTAGCTTGTGGAAATTCAGTTTGATTCTGTTTATAATTTGTCACACCTTTCATTTTATTTCTTTGTATATAGCTTACACCTTTTAAAGAAATATCTTTATCAAGTATAGTTTTTTCAGCAAAATTCAACCCAAAATTCATATCTGCTAACTTTTCAACTGTCCAATATGCTCGACCTTGCGGGAGTAAGTATATATTTTTCATTGTCTGTACAACAATAATTGCATTATACTGATCAGGAATCGTGTAATCCTCTAATTCTTCAGTATCAAAAAAATCTAATACTTCCTTCACCCATCCTGGGGCATTTTTTTCATGAATGTCCATATATAAAGTCATTCTAACTCCTTGTTCCTTCCAATACTTCTCTTGTCCCTTTTTCTTGTAATTATTATCTTCAAAAACAGACTCTATCCTTTCCAACGTCTCTTTAGCCTTATAAACCGTTAGCTTCATCATACCCTCATTTCTTGGCTGCTTAATCAAAAATATATCAAATAAAATTATAAAAGCCAGTTTTTATGTTAATTTAATTTCTATACACAATAATCAATCATTTTGAGTTGAACTAATATGGAGCATAAAACAAGATTTATTCCATGCACCATATACACTAATTCATATTATCTCAACTCATCCACCAATGGTACAACATTCTCATCCAACTGCTGCTTCCATTGTTGTTTCATTGCCTTCTTAACGCTAAGTTTTACCGCCTCAGGGTGCGCCACCTTATACTCTTCAAAACGAAGGCTCTTGCTTATTCTTCCCTGATTTGGCACCTGATCTTCCCCCGACACATACTGTATCGCAGATGAATATAACTCATCCTTAGATACAAACCATTCCTCTGCAAAATTATGAAGCGCCTCCTCACGTGCATGTGTGAAATAACGTCGTTTCACCGCAAGAATGTCTTCTTCCTCGTCAACTTCTTTCGTATCGATGGCATTCAGGATTTCATGATAAATCTCTTTCACATTTTCCGATTTCTTCATTTTTTGCAAGGCTTTCTCAATTTCTTCGCGAAGGTCTTTATCGTTCGCCGAGTAATTTCCAAGTAATCTGTCAATGTAGGTGGAATCAATATCATAAATCTTACTCGTATTATCTCCGTAGAATTCAATTTCTGAAAAATCACCGTCGATCTTCTCGTCACCATCTACAACAAGCGAACCTTTAATCGTATTGTAAACGCCCAAATACTCTTCTAACGTCTTCACTTGTTGTCGCAACGCTTCAGAATTCTCCATGTCATCATTGTACTCATCGTACGTGACCAACGCCACAAAAGCATTATTCAGCTCTTGGAATGATTTCACGAATTCTATGCGCTCCTCCATCGAGGAATGCTCGCTAATATCTGCTGAATTCGGAACGTTATTTTTCAGCATCTTATGGGCTTTTGTAAAGCGTTTCTTGGAATCATCGTACGTAGGATAAACTAAGTTCGTTTCTTCTTCTGACGTTTGTGAATACAGGCGAGTTGCATCCGCCACGTTTTTCTCCATTGTATACGGCTTACGGAAAGTCACGATAAGACCTTTTAACTTCTTAGGAAAAGTTCGATTCGTTCGTGAAAATGCTTGAATCAAATTCGCATAGCTTAAATTCCGGTCAACGAATAAAGTTTGAATCATCGGTGCATCAAAGCCTGTCAGCAAACGATCGACAACAATGACAAGATCAATCTGCTTCCCAATTTCTTTAAATTCACCCTTTTTACGCGCCAAACGATTATTAATATCGCTGTTATACAAATTAATCTGTTCCGATGACCATGATGTCCCGTAATAAGTATTGTACTCCTCTATCATTTGGGTCATTTCTTCCTGAATTACTTTGGCATTTTCCTCGTTTTCCTGCATGGAATACGTGATGGCAACCCGCGGGAAATCTAGATCCTCCATCACGCGCCCTTTACGAATTGGATGCTCTGAAAACTCATTCGTCATCCACTCCGGATCACGTGTCATCTCCTTAATCGCATGATAATAACGCTTCGCCATATCAATCGAACTCGTCGTCAAAATCGCGGACTTTTGCGGACGTCCATTTAAAAAGTCGAATTTCGTATACGCATTATCCGGTTTGAAAATTTTGTGTATCACTTTATCGATATGATCGTTACCACTCTCAAACGTTTTAGGTTCCAAATAGCTTTCCTTCTCAATTCCGCTCATTTCATCGACCATGGCACTAATTTCACTGTCATTTCTGTCGCTATATTTCTCCATATAACGAAGATTATCAAAAATATGACCGTGCAGTGAAATAGGATCAATCGTGTCCTCGTGCTCCACCTGAAAACCAAGAACGGCCCCATCATCCAACGCGTTCTTAATCGTATACGTATGCAATGTATCGCCATACTGATCATCCGTCGTCCGAGCCAATTGTCCCTGAGCCTGCTTTTTATTCTCTTGGAAAATCGGTGTACCCGTAAAGCCAAACCAAGTCGAATTAGGGAAAAACTTCTTGATAGACTGCATCCCTTCCGAACTCACCGCACGATGACATTCATCCACAACAAAAACAATATGCTGACCAAGTAGCTCCTCGTATTTCTTTTTGCCGTCTTCATCTTCTGCCTTTCGAGCAGATTCAAGCGCAGCTTCTAATTTTTGACGCGTCGTCACGATGACTGTGTTGAAATTTGTTTTCGATAAAAGCGCGTTCCCAAGTTGCTTCGAGTCTCCTGTCCCAATAATCAAGCTATTTGAGACTGCACGACCACTCGAATCACCCGTATTAAATTCCGATGCAAACTTCTTGAACTCCGTCGTTGTCTGGTCGTCAAGATCTTTCCGGTCAATCAACATAATCGTGCGATCAATCCCCGGTTTGCGAGCAAGTAACTTCGTCGAAACAAAGCTTGTAAGCGTTTTACCAGAACCTGTCGCGTGCCAAATATAACCCGATTTACGCTTCCCAGCAGACTTGTACAGCGCTTCGATCGCATGCACCTGATACGGATGTAAAACCATCAACGCGCGATTATTCTGCTCCTCACTCACAATCATATAATCCGCAATAAGACGATGCGCCTCTGGAATACTCAAAACCTGCTTCGAAAATTCGTACAAATTCTCGACCCTGTGATTATCCGTTGTCCGCCAGCTAAATACAAGTTTACGGTGCATACCTTGTGGCAATGCATTCGCAAAATAGCGCGTCGTTTGCTCATTCGAGATCACGAAAAGTTGCAGCGTGGAAAAGATGTTATTACGAAACATCCCTTCCTCTACATATTTTTTGATTTGGTTATACGCTTGGTAAACACCGTCTTTAGCGCTAACCTGTTTCAGCTCGATTTGAACGATTGGTAAACCGTTGATGAGAAGCGTCACGTCAAAACGGCGATCACGTCCATCGGTACTCGTCTTTTGTTTGGCAATTTGGTGTACCACTTCGTAGGAAGACATTCCGCCATTGATATCGTTAGAGTATAAAATAAGCGACATCGAACCTTTCGAAATATCGTCGCGGTTAATGCGAATACGAGAAATACCGTTCTCACCTTTCAGCCATTTCCCAGCGTAAAACGGCGTACGTGTGCGCGAGAGTAATTCTGTTTTGATATGTTCAAATTCATTTTTTGTGATTGGTGTATCTTTAATTTCAGACTGGTTATTTTGCGAAATTTTTTGGTATAAGTTGTCCCATAAATCTTCCTCTGATTTCAAATCTGGACGGTAGTTCCACTGGTTGTGCCCTTCCCCTAGCACCTCGATTAGACGCCGTTCTACTTCCGCTTCATCGTTATGTTTGATTTTTGTCATGGTTATTCCCCCGTTATTTGTTTTTTTATATGAACATTTTTTGTAGGAATGCTTTTTTGGTTTGTTTTAGTAAATCGAGTTCGCGTTGGTGGAGAGCGATTGTGTCGTCGAGTTGTTTGAAGAACTGGCCTATTTTTTGTTGTTCTTCTCGTAAAGGCACTAATAAACTTTGATTTTTTACCAAATCAGAATTAAGATTGACCTGGCTCCCTGGCTGTCCATATTTTCCCCACTCAGATCTGAACATTTCTAACCACTGAAACATAAACTCTTGTTCAAATAACGGATTAAGAAAGATTAAGAATCCATCATGAACACCTGTTTTCACATAATTTATGACTGGTTTTCCCACAGTAGCAGCAATACTCAAGAGCAAATGAGGCTCTATTAACACACGAGTTTTTCTTTGCCCTAATTGAGAAATTTTTTGTTCAATATAGTTTATCCTTCCATTTTGTGCCGTTACATCCGATATTCTTAACCATCCTACGTCTGACTTAGTATCAAACCATTTAGGATCTTGAATCGGTCGTGGCGATGCTCCTCTCACAATTTCTGCTATCCCCCCCAATTTACACTCTTTCCAAGCATAGGAAAACCCAGGAAAACGAAGTTCTGGAACTGACTCGCCTTCTTTTGGAAACATTTTTTGAAGGAATCCTTGTTTTGTTTGCTTTAAGTTGTCTAGCATGTGTTGCTGCAAAATTATATCCTCATCTAACCGTTTAAAGAAATCCCCTATCTCAGTCTGTTCTTTTACTGAGGGCAAGAATAAGCTATAAGATTCTAACACCTTGTAGTACAAACGTACTCGTGTCCCACCTTTTTTTTGCATATGTGAGAACTGAGTGAAACCGGCTGAATAATTTAAATTATTTAATACAAAGTTAATATTAGCTTCCTTATTAGTTGTAAAAACAGGGTATTCTTTACTAACAAGGATGGGTGTTCCCATAGTATTTTGATTAAAATGAAAAGTAGAATCATCTGACATATGACGATAAGTAATATAATATTCTGGAACAACATGAAATATCAAACTCTCATCTATACCGCTTCGTTTCCCATCAAAATATAGTGATTGTAAAAATAGTCCTCTTCTAGATGATGTCGCTATTGGATATTTATCGCCTTTTAAAAATTCATTGTGCTCCTCTAAAATATCTCCTAAACGACGATACCCCCAATTCACAGTAAACCCCGAAAATCGTATTTCTGGGAATCTCTCATTTCTCACAGTCAAACACCTCAATCGCACCCCTAATCCATGCCTCGTTCTCTTCGCCATACTCAAGAGAAGAAATCATATCCAACAAACTCTTCTCAAGCGCTTCTTTTTCTTTCCTAATTTCACGAATCGACGGACCAATTGCTGCCATATCTACTATTTCTTCTTCCTCAAATGTATCCACATACCGCGGAATATTCAAGTTATAGTCGTTTTTTACAATCTCATCAAACGTTGCAACATAAGCATATTTCTCAACACTTTCACGTTTTTTATACGCATCAATAACCTTCTCAATGTTTTCTACAGAAAGCTTGTTCTGGTTCCTTTTTTTCACAAACTCATCACTCGCATCAATAAACAGAACATCTCGCGTCGTCCGATTCTTCTTCAATATAATAACCGTCGTCGGAATCGAGGTACCGAAAAACATATTAGACGGCATCCCAATAATCGCGTCAATACTTCCATCTTCCAACAGTTTTTTACGAATAACGCCTTCAGCAGCACCACGGAAAAGCACGCCATGTGGTAATACAATCGCCATTGTCCCTGAATCTTTCAAATGGTAAAAACCGTGCAGCAAGAACGCAAAATCGGCTTTTGATTTCGGCGCTAATTTTCCGTAATTTTTAAAGCGAGAATCTGACATAAACGTATCATCCGCAGACCATTTCGCTGAGTAAGGTGGATTCATCAATACCGAATCGAACGTATATGGCTCATCGTCAGGCCAGTCTTTATTCAATGTATCCGCATTATTTAACCTCATATCCTCGTCTTCCACGCCATGCAATATCAAGTTCATTCTGGCTAGATTATACGTTGTGGTATTCAACTCTTGTCCATGATACTTCACACTATCTGGGTGATTAAGATAGTTTCGCACGTTCAACATTAAGGAACCCGACCCCATTGTCGGATCGTACACGCTAAACAGCTTCTTATCCTCTTGCCCGATAGCAACAATACGCGCCATCATAACCGACACTTCATGAGGCGTATAGAATTCCCCGGCTTTTTTCCCAGCATCCGATGCAAACTGATCAATCAAAAACTCGTACGCATCGCCAATCACATCGCTATTACGGCCTAACACATCCACATTGTTCAATTTCTTAATCACTTCGGTAATCGTAACGTTCCGCTGTTGATCATCCACGCCCAGTTTCCGTGAGTACAAATCAACATCGTCAAACAACCCAACAAATTGTGCATATGTACCATCCAAATTCACGAAAGCTTGATGCAAATCATTTAATTGGAACACATTATGTTTCGCTTTTTCCGCTAGCTCATTGAATAGATAATCCGGCTTAATCTCATAACCAAGCGTATCTATTAGTTCTTCGATTAAATCCTCTTTTACTTCATCATTTGCAAGGTATTCGCGGTATAATCCCGTTTGTTTTTCTCGCGTGTCGAATTTCTCCAACGGTTCACCGACTGCATCAACTACTTGCTCCAATAACTTATCCGATAAATACTTATAGAAAATCAGCCCTAGTAGATAATTCTTATACTCCGAAGCGTCCATCTTGCTCCGTAAATTGTCAGCTGCACTAAATAATGTTGCGTTTAATTCACTCATTTTAAATCTCCTTTTCCGATCGTATGTTTCTATTTTACCACGATTTTATTGAAATGAGCGATCTGTTTGAAACTAATCTCAATATACTTGCAATCTATCCATATGTAAAACTACCTATTCATCCATTAAGTATTCATAATCCTCGAACACCTCACTTTTCCCAACCACTGTAAACTTCGAAAAATCATGCCTAACTTCTCGATCCATCCGTTCAAATTTTCGCACCACAAATATTACTCTGTATGTTCCTCATAGAAACCCTCCAATATCTACCTTTATTATATGCAATCATTTTCTAGATGTACAGCATCAAGCAGGAGGCATCTGACCTCTGTACATACATTTCAAATGAAACATGTACGTTATTGTAATGCTTGTGCGAACAAAAAAAGAGAACTTATCCATGATGCCAACTTTGACAATCCTGAACAAACCTAATTAGAAAATCTATTAGCAATAAATTATTTAAAATATACCTGACTAAACTAATTTCATAACCTCGCTTCTAAATGCACGCCAAAAAAAGCTGCCCATACACTGAGCGACCCCCTTCATTTTATAATCCTCACCCGCTCCCTATCCAACTGCTTATTATTCGCATTATAAGCAATCAAATCCACCTTATCCGTGCTCTTATACCGAGTATGTCCTCCCACATAAAACTGGAACTTGCCATTCATAAAAGCACCGCCCAACTGTTTCGCGACACCATTCACAACTAAGCGAGCCCTCACAATTGGGCCACTGTAGGTTCCAGTCATACACTTGCTCCTATTCCGATAACCGTTCAGCTTCACAGTCCCACCGATCCTATTTAAAATCGCAGGATATTTGCCACTAAATTTGTTGCTTTCCATCTTCAATACCTTAATTTGAGGGACGACTGGTACTTTTTCACGTAGCAAACAGGCGTTTTTCGCGATAACGCTACCAGCACGAGGTTTTACTGTGTTTCCCGTAATTTGCACCGAATCCATTTCTGCTTGACCTTGCAAACTAAACAAATTTTGATAATTCGCGAGACCTTTCACAATGAATTGATTCGCTTGAATGGTCAGCTTTTTCACTCTACCGATCGGAATGGTGTCGTAGTTTGCGGGTGCCGTATCGGTATCTATTTTATTGTTCGAAAAATTGAGTTGTTGCACGGTATAGGCCGTATTGTTACGCCATGCAATAACCGCTGGACGCTGCTGTGTTTTTTCATTTTTGACGTTATTATTCGTTACTTCTACACTTTTTGTAGTACCGTTAATGGCGATAAATTTATTCAACACATTGTATGCGCGGTTATTCGTGATTTTGAAATGGCCACCAGAGAGGACGATCCCTTCATCAGGAGAATTGGTAGTTTTCGTTTTATTGAAGTCATTGTTGTAGATGTTCGCAACGGGGATATCCAGTAGGTATATGCTATTATCAATCACCGCGTTGAAAGCATTATTGTAGACGCTGAATTTGCTAATTTTATTGCCGTTTACGACGATAGCCTGGCTTACTTTGGTAAATTCATTATTGTAAATGGTATAGTTGTCGCCGGCATTTCCCTGAATTGTAATGCAGCGGTTGAGCTCGCTCAGGGCTCTGCCGTATTGGTAACCGTTATTGATAAAGCGATTATTGCGAATGGTGATATTCTTGCTATCCGTGAAGCAAATCGAACTGTCGACTGCGCGCCAACCATATGTTTTGGAGTAACCTGTGAAAAAGCAGTTTTCCACGACGATATTCGTATTTTGATAAAAATTAATCGCTCCCCTGCCGATCTGAGCCAAATCAAAGCTGATATTTTTGATGAAAATATTGTGGATACCAGCTTGATAGTGGAGCAAAGATGGCGTCTCTGAATTGCCGTAGCCTTTGAAATTCGCTTTAACAGAGGAACCTCCTGGTGCGCCTTGAATGCTGCATTTCACATTTCTAATTGGCTCATTTACGATGTAGGTAACTTCTTTTTTGCCTTTCAAAATGAGTGTCCCACTACCAGCTTGTTCGATGAGTGGCTTTAAATCAATAACACTAGCCGATTTTACAATTACGGAATTTCCCAAAATAACTAAGCAGAATACAGCTATTAATGAAACCACGCCTAATAAATATAGTTTTTTCAATGTCGCTCCCCCCTACATAATTCTATGAGCGTCATGATTGTATTTATTATTACTTATTTAGTTCCCCAAAAATGATATATGAAAACTACTGGTAATAATTTTGATTAGTTAGGAAGGATAAGCGTCGCGTACAAGACGAAAAAGCCACCCATCCCTGAGTGACCCCGATATTTCCCCAATAGCTTGCTGCACCGAGCCACTGCCGTCTTTTCCAGTTCTAACTGTTAGCATCAGATCTACCCTTTTATTATTTCCTCGTCGTACTCATTCACCCGCCGAACAATTTCGGCTAACCGTGGAATCAGGGATGGTCCTGGACATTGTGTCGTCTCCGCAGAATTTCCTTCCGCGCATTGATGCCCAACGATTCGCATTTTTCGATCGTATCGCGCGTTAATATCTTGGATTAGTAGCACAAGCGAATCGATCGTTTTCTCACTGACTTCCCAATCTGGCGCTTCCGTGACATTACAACATTCAATACCAATCGAATAAGAATTTGCCGCCCGTGCATGCCAAGCCCTGTGCTCTTCACCAACATAGACTCTTATTTCCCCGCTCGGTCCAATACCATAATGCGCCGAAGCCTCGCGTTCTCGCCATACCTCCGGAACCTCATCAAAATCCGTTTTCGCCATATGATGTACAACCACCGTCGTGATTTCTGCGCCTTCTCTGCTATTCCATCTTTCCTCACCAGGATTCACAAAGCTTTCAAACTCGTACGGAGTTGCTAACGGACTAATCGTGGACATACACTTCGCCTCATTTCTTTTTCTAAAAGTATAACACAAGAAAACCACTCTAAATCAGAGTGGCTCGCCTCATTACTTCTCTTCTCTTAATTTCCTGTTCCGTTCCGCCAATTCCACAAGATACACCTTCTCTTGCTTATCTGCTTTATAGAACATCAACGCAATCGCTGCAATCGCAAAGCCGACAATCGGAATCCAAATAAAGTTGAACTCAATCGCATGTAGCGCGCTCGTAGATTGCACTTTATTCGCTTGATAACCGCCCGCCGCTAAAATTCCCGCCGTCATCGCGCCACCAATTCCCATTCCAAATTTCGCGCCGAAGCTCGATGCGGAAGTCAGCAATCCTTGTGCTCTCACGCCACTTTTCCACTCGCCATAATCGACGGTATCTGCAAGCATAACCGACAGCAATCCAGAGATAAATCCAGTTCCAAACGCGTTAATCACAACGCCGACAATGATAATCGGCACGCTCAGGCTATACGCCCCAACGCCCATAATCACTTGTCCAATAATCGCCAAAACAAGTCCGCCAACCATCGTGTTTCGTTTGCCCAATCGTCCAGCCACAGCGGGCGTCATCAGCAACGTCAAAAGTGATCCAAACGCCAGCGCCATAATCATCGGCACCAAATCTTCACGTCCCAAATTATATTTGAAGAAGTAAATCGTCGTTTGGTTTTTCATCGTCATCGCCATCCAATAAATGAAGTTCATCAAAATCATGATCGCCCATGGCCAGTTGCGCTTAATCGCCTGAATGCTGTCTTTCACGCGCACAACTTTTTGCACGTTTTCAATCCGCTCTTTCGTGTTAAAGAACGTGTTCAGCAATAATACCACAGCCACGATGGAAAAAATCAAAATCGTGAGGAAAAACCCTTTTTGGTCGTCGCCTTTTCCGAGTGCTGCTACAATCGGCAAAGTGAATACGGTTACAATGATTTGTCCTAGCGTTCCACCAAATTGACGTATGGTTCCCAAAACCGTTCTTTCTTGCGGATTATTCGTCAAACTCGGCAAAATCGATGTGATCGGCAAGTTCACGCAAGAATATAAAATACCTACTAAAATATAAGTGATATAAGCCCATGCCAATTTTCCAGCGTCATCAAAGCCTGGTGTCGTAAAGGTTAACACGCACATGAGGCCAAATGGAATCGCGAACCACAGGAAAAATGGTCGACTTTTGCCCCAGCGTGTATTGGTCCGATCGATGAAAATCCCGATGATCGGTCCGTCGAAAGCATCGATCACGCGCGCGACTAGAAATAGCGTTCCAACTGCAGCCGCGCTTAGTCCGTAAACGTCTGTATAGAAAAACATTAAATAGGTCGAGATAACTTGAAATGCTAGATTACATGCGGTATCACTTAAACCATAACTAATTCTTTCTTTCCATGGCACCATCGCTTTCAATGGCTGTTCCGTCGATATTCTTCCTGTTGCTTCCATTAAATCTCCACCTTTTTTAGTAGTCGCCCATCTCGACGCAGAGATGGGCTCGATTTTTTATGCTAGTTTGATTGTTTTTTCAGATGTTTCGTATGTTTTTGTCCCTGATTCGTGTTGTTTATGCCAGATGACTTCGTAGTTCGCCAAGCCTTCTGTGTGAACCGTGATTTCGGAATTGTTATTTTGGACGCGGATGGTTGCTTTTGGCGTACCGTTTGCTTGATAAATCACGGTTTCTGCGCACGCGTCCGCCGTTTCAAAACCGTATACGTGGATCGTCGGATTTTCCGCATAATCGTATTCCGCGTGGTCATCCTGTGAACCGCACACGATAATGCTGTTTTCCTTCGCCAAAAGCGGGAAGCTCATGTAATCGTGATGCTCGCTCACCCATGTGCCGCCGTCGTACACTGCATCAGTCAGAATATTTGTCCACTTGCCTTTTGGAAGGTAAAACTCGGCGCGACCTTCGTCATTGAAAATTGGTGCTACGAGGAGATTCTCACCTAACATGTATTGTCGGTCAAGCGTCGCGGCAGCTGGATCTTCCATATAAGAAAGCACCATCGGACGCATCATGGGCATACCATCTTGATGCGCCATCACGGCTTGCTTGAACAAGTACGGCATCAGACGCATTTTTAATTTCGTGAATTTCCGCGTCACATCCACCGCTTCTTCGTCGAAAATCCACGGTACGCGATACTCCACGTTTCCATGGTAACGACTATGCGATGATAGCAAGCCAAACTGTGTCCAACGCTTGTAAATATCCGGTGTCGCACCCTCTTCAAACCCGCCAATATCATGACTCCAAAAACCAAATCCAGACAGCATAAATGATAAGCCGCCACGTAACGATTCCGCCATCGAGCTATACGTAGAAAGGCAGTCACCGCCCCAATGAACCGGAAATTTTTGCGATCCGACTGTGGCCGATCTGGCGAATAGTACGGCTTCTTGCTCGCCTTTCTTCTCTTTCAACAGATCAAACACGACTTCATTGTAAATATACGCGTAATAGTTATGCATTTTTTCAGGATCGGAGCCGTCGAAATACTGCACATCGGTCGGGATTCGTTCGCCGAAATCCGTTTTGAACGCGTCCACGCCCATATCGATCAATACGCTCAACTTATCACGATACCACGCGCACGCTACCGGGTTCGTAAAGTCGACAATCGCTTGCCCACCTTGCCATAAATCCCACTGCCACACGGAGCCGTCTTTATTTTTGATGAAGTAGCCATGTTCCTTACCTTCCGCGAAAAGCGCCGACTTCTGCGCGATGTACGGATTAATCCAGACGCAGATCTTCAAACCCTTCGCCTTCAACTTCGCGAGCATTTTCTCAGGTTCCGGAAAAACACGACGATCCCATTCAAAATTGCACCACTCAAAATCCTTCATCCAAAAACAATCGAAATGGAACACATCCAGCGGAATATCCCGCTCTTTCATACCATCGATGAACGAATTCACGGTCTCTTCGTTGTAATCCGTACAAAAGGAAGTACTGAGCCATAGTCCGAAAGACCAAGCTGGCGGCAAGGCTGGTTTTCCCGTCAAATCCGTATACTTCCGCAAAATCTCTTCCATCGTTGGTCCATAAATAATCATGTACTCCAACGTCTCGCCGGCAACGCTAAATTGATTTTTCGACACGTGCTCCGAGCCAACTTCAAAGGACACACACTCGGGATGATTCACAAACACGCCGTAGCCTTTATTGCTCACGAAAAACGGAATATTCTTGTACGACTGATCACTACTCGTTCCGCCATCCTTATTCCAAATATCCACGGTTTGGCCATTCTTCACGAAATTCGTAAAGCGTTCGCCTAGCCCGTAAATATTTTCCCCAACACCAAGATCCAAGCGTTCCCGTATGTAATTTTGATCCGCGGAAGTGATGTAACCTTGCCCATTCACATCCGATTTCGTCAAAAACTGCTGCTTCCCGAAAAAGGACAGGGCATAGTTTTCTTTATCGATCTGAACTTCGAGATCTCCCGACTTGATTGTAATCGCTTTCTCGTTATCCGTCGTTTGTAGCGAAACCTGCTGTTCTTCCACATGAAACGCTGGGGACTTTCGATCGCCGCCATCGTGATGCTTCAACCGCACGGTGAACACATCTTCTCGTGGCGAACGGATCTCAGTCGTCATCAAACCAAGATTCAATGTATCTCCACGCGTTTTAATTTTTTTAAAAGGTGCGAAAATCGTCGCTGTATCCGCTTTCAATTCATAATCAAATACTTCTTTCGGATTTTGGATTTCAAAGCCTTCTTTTACAAGCCAAATCCCATCTGTAAATTTCATTTTTGTCCCTCCTTAGATTCGTTTAAGTTAGTTAGCATAACAAACCAACTAACATCATAATAATACGCCTCTTTCATTTTGTCAAGCGTTTTCTTCATAGACAAACAGGGCACTACACGCTACAATAAGTAGTAAGAATAAGGGGGTACTGCAATGTTTGCAAATCGAACTGGCATTAGAGAAACCAATGAGCGTACCGTTCTGAGCGTCATCCTAAATGAAGGACCTCTCTCACGTGCTCAGCTCTCTGAAAAAATTGGCCTAAACAAAGCTAGCGTTTCTGCCATCGTCAAAACACTGATCGATCAACAACTCATAAAAGAAGTCGGCATCGGCGAAAGTACCATCCAAGGTGGCCGCAAACCGATCATGCTTGAGCTCAACAAAGCAGCTGGCTTCGCGATTAGCGTCGATATTGGCCACGATTACATAGATACGATGGTTCACTACCTCGACGGCTCCACCCTAAAAAGAAAACTACTCCCGTTTCGCGTCGTCGAAAAAGCAACCATCACCGCTGATTTAGTCACCATTCTCCAAGAAATCACCGCCCAGCTTCCAGAATCACCTTTTGGCATTGTTGGTATGACGATCGCAATTCATGGCATCATCCACAATAATGCGATTGACTTCACGCCAGTTTATGACTTTTCCGATTTTCCGCTTGCCGAAGAGCTTGAGAAACATCTGGATTATCCGATTTTCCTAGAGAATGAAGCGAACCTACTCGCGCTTAGCGAACACGCCAAAAATAGTGACTTCAGCAACCTTGTCTGCATCAGTATTCACGCTGGCGTCGGCGCCGGTATTATTATGAACGACCAGCTTTACACCGGGGAAAACGGGCTCAGCGGCGAAATCGGCCACATGATCGTGCAAGTCAACGGAAATCCCTGTACTTGTGGCGGAAACGGTTGCCTCCAGACGTATAGTTCAGAAAAAGTACTTTTGGATACGTATCGTGAACTTTCAGGGAACAAAGAAGCGATTATTCCCGATGTTTATCGCGCCTATGCGAAGAACGACGCCCTTGCGACGAAGCTGATCAACAACATGATCGACTACTTAACGATTGCCGTCCACAACATCATTACGCTTTATAACCCGAGAGTTATTGCCATTCACAGCGAAATTAGTCGCCTCCTCCCTGATTTTCCAGAGAAAATCAAGCACAAGTTACCGCACCTCACATCAGCGAACATTCAGATGAAACACGCCAGTCTCGGTGAAGAAGCCATTCTATTCGGCGCCGCGGTAGTAACGATTGCGAATTTCTTAGAAGTACCAAGATTCGAATTAAAAAAATAAGCACACAAAAACCAAGTCGGGCAAAATGACTTGGCTCTTTGTGATGCTCTTTTAAACCATTTCTGGGTTTTTAAATAGTCCGCGCCACGTGCGCATCATGATGATGAGACACACCGTAAACGCGCCGACATCTGCCAGCGGGAAAGCATACCAAACTCCGTCCAAGCCCCAAAAATTCGGTAAAATGAGGAGTAGCGGAATCAGACAAATAATTTGGCGCATCAGCGAAATCACAAAGGAGATTCGCGCGCGACCAAGCGCTTGATACAAGCCACCGCAGACGATTTGGAAACCGATTGTAGGTGCTGCGAGCAAGACGATTTGCACGGCGTGTGCTCCGTCTTTTAGTAGTTGCTGATCGGTCGTAAAGACGCTGACCAGCAAATCTGGAAACAGCTCGACGACGGCAAATGCGACGAGCGACATCACCGTGGCTGCTACGATAGAAAGCTTCACGGCTTTTACGACCCGCTTATACTCGCGCGAACCGTAGTTAAATCCGACAATTGGTTGCATGCCTTGTGTCACGCCATTAATCGGCATAATCATGAAGGATGCGATGCGATTTGCGACGCCATACGCTGCAATTGCCATCGTCCCGCCATGAATATTGAGCATCCAGTTTACCGCGATCGATACGACACTTCCCGCGGACATCATGATAAACGACGGGAATCCAATCGCAACAATACTTCCCGACAATTTCCAATCAAGATGAAATCGGAGACCTTTTAGCGTCAGCGAACTTTTTCCGGATAGGAAGTAGATGAGTAGCCAAACCGCGCCAACCGCCTGCGCGATCAACGTCGCAAAAGCCGAGCCACGAATCCCCATATCCAGACCCATAATGAAAATTGGATTCAAAATCATATTCAAAACCGCCGAAATGATCATTGTCAACATCGCAATTTTGGCGTTCCCTTCCGAACGAACGATATTATTCATCGCCATCGCGAACGTTTGAAACACCGAACCCAGTAGCAAAATTTGCAGGAAATCCTTCGCGTATTGGTGAATCTCCGGTGTCGCGCCAAACATCGTTACGAGCGGATCAAGAAAAATAAACGTCACGATTGCCAGCAGTAAACTCGATATAATAACGAGCCAAATCACCTGATGGTACACTTTATTGGCCTCGTCTTGCTTTCCTGCGCCAAGTGCTCGCGAAATAATCGATGCCCCACCGATACCGAACATGGCGGCCATTGCCATCATGATCATCTGCACCGGAAAGGCAATCGAAAGTGCCGCTACACCTAACGATCCAACGCCACGCGCCACGAAAATCGTGTCAACAATATTGTACATGCCCATCACGAACATACCGATAAACGCCGGAACGGATAAACGCCACATCAGCGACCCAATTTTATCCTCGCCCAGTCGTTTGCTCTGTTCCTTCATTCCAAATCACCCGCCTCTTGGTAATTTTGCGCATTAGCCGACATTCGCAAGAGTAAATCGATCAACTGCTCCTTCTCCTCTTCCGAAAAATCTTGCGTCAAAATTCCTGACCATGTTTTCATTGTATCCTCGATAAGCGGCTGGACTTCCCTGCCTTTATCCGTCAAATAAACACGATGTTTGCGCTTGTCGGCTTGGTTCACTTCTCGTCGAATCATGCCTAGCTCTTCCAAGCGATGAAGGTGTCGCGCAACATTGGCCTTATCGACCATGAACCGTTTCACGATCTCATCCTGTGATAAACCATCGAACTCGTACAGCGTCGCAATGTAACGTAATTGTCCGACACCCAGTCCATATTTCTTTAACCGTTCTAACTTAAATGTATTTCCACACCGATTCACAATCGACATCGACTTTGCTATAATTTCGTATCTCTCTGTCATAATATCCTCTTTCTCAACCGCTAACTTGGTTGCGCAATCAACTTTATCCATTATAGCGAATATAGGTTCGATTCGCAATCAAATTTGACTTTGCCTTGTGGTTTTGACACAATAAATGAGTGGAAAGCGAGGCTATAATGATGCGAATAAAAAAACTAAAAGAACGATATCCCGATCTTACATATTCTGAAAAACCGTTGAAAGCAAACACGACACACCTCTTTTTCTATGAAAATCCATATTATTTTGCGATTCCAAAGAAAACGTTAACAACCGAAGAGCAACTGCTTTTACAAACCTTGTTTCAAGCGCCCACACCAACTTTCAAAAATGCAGGCTTAGAACAGTGGTATGCATTATTATTCACCCAAGAAGAAGTAACACTTGCCGCAAAGCCAGATGCTTACCGAATCATCCAATTCCAAATTCAGTCAGGCACACCAGCAAAAGCCACCTTAATCGAATGGCAAAAAGCTTTGACAAGTTTCTTCGCACAAGACGCCGAATTGCTCATGCTGACCGATGATTACGGCGTGATAATCGAAAAAGTCGCCGGTTCCTTGCTTGGTGAAGAAGAGCTCGATGCGATTGCGACAACGCTTGAAGGCGATTTCTACATGCGGGTCCATTTTTTCATGGGCTTGTTTCATCAGCAAAATTTATTGTTACGCGACTTGTTCGCCGAGGAACAACGACTGTTTCGGCAGAATTCCAATCACCTCGTACAAACCGTTGAATCTAACTGTCTGCCAATGATCGCCGAACAGCTCACGAACAGTTTATTAGCCCAACAAATCGGCCTCCTATTTGAAAAAGACGACGCGTGGGAGCCGCTCATTAAGGCACTTTGGGAGCAACAAGGAAACTTGAGCATGACGGCAAAATCCCTATTCATGCACCGCAACACGATTCAATATCGGATTGATAAGTTTCAGGAGCTGACGAATTTGTCGTTGCGAAAAACCGATGGATTGCTATTTGCTTATTTGAGTTGTCTGCTCTATGAAAACAGACATTGACGAAAAAAAGCCCTAGAGTTACCTCCTAGAACTTTAGTCATCGTGTCGTTCTCTGCTTTTTGGCTCAAATATGAAAAGTCCAATACCTAACAATACAATCCCGATAATTAATAGATACATCACATAGCCCCTTTTCGAAACAAATGCTAACACTTTTACTGTTTACCCTATTCGAAAAAATATATGCAAAAAAACGATGCTACTCCTAGAAATTAGAGTAAAATCGTTTTTTGTGGTTATACGATCATCAAGCGTTGGAAGAATTATAATGCAAGAGCATTTTTAAGAGAAGACCTGTCGTTTCTCTGTAGATGAACTAATACTTCTACGCCTGCCAATAAAAGAGGCTCTCCATGACAGAGAGCGCTCTTGCTAATACTTATTGAACAGCAGGGATCGGTTCTTGTAGCAAAATCCCTCCAGCTTTATCTTGATAAGTAACCAGCATTTCGATTAAATTGGAGTGCCAAATCGATACGCCCGCCTCGCCTGCCAATTCGCAAAACTGTTCAAAATCGATGTTGCCAGATTGGGCTTGTTTGACAGCGGCTTGAATTGCCTTCACTGAGCCGATTTCTGCGATGCTTTTTGGGACACCATTTAGTTTCGCTTCGACTTTTGTGCCGTCTATGTCATAGAACACGTACAGTCCGCTCGCCACGATGTAATCATATGCCACAACGCCTGCTGATTTAAATCCCTGCACTACTTTTGGAAAATCTCCAGCATTCGCTTCACTCGTCGCTACTTGCATGATGGTTTCTTCGGTTAACATGAACTCACCTTCCTACTCAAACGTCGTTGTACTAAATAGCATCTATTTTCTCCCTTTTCCGGTGGTGTGATAAACTCCTCTTCATTTTACTATGCCCACCACCAAAAAACAATACACCTTGCTAAATCAAAATAGAGACTGCGCAATACCCTAGCAATAGCGCCATTACAATGTTGAGCCCCCGCTTATGTTCCGCGAAAAGCTTGCTGAAAATAGAGCCGAACATCGCCCAACAACACGTGCCAGAAAAGCCAACAACCGTCAAAATCACGATAAATAAAGAAACTTGGAACATACCTGTGAAATAAGGTAAAACAAGCGTTGAAAAAGTCGTAATTCCGTATAAAATCACCTTTACATTCACAAACTGCATCACCATCCCCGCAAAGAAACAGTTCGGTTCTAATCGCACTTTGTTACCTTTAGAATTTTTAGGTTTATCTCGTAAAATCATCCACGCTAGCCATAAAATATATGCTGCTCCGATAAAACGCATAAACGGTTCAATCGTCGGGATAATATCATATAAAGCTGCACTAAAAATCGCGGATGCCAGCACAACGACGAAAAATCCAGCTAAAACACCTAAACAAAACCGAAAACTCTTTTTAAAGCCGTCATTACTTGCGTTGGTCATTGCCATGATATTATTTGGCCCCGGCGTGTATGCTGTCAGGAATATATAAGATAAAAACGCTGCTACATTGAACATATTCTTTACCTCCTTCTCTGCGGATGTTATAATACACAAAAAGGATATTATAACGTTCATACAGTATACAATACATTACGTGCGTTATATTGTCAACATCGTAAAAGGAGCAGTCTATGGATAATATCAGTGCCATTGTCTCAGAAAATTTAAAATTAGCCCGTCAAAAAAAACGTCTCAGCCTCGATGAACTCGCGAAACTCACTGGGGTCAGTAAGAGTATGCTTGGTCAAATTGAGCGCGGAGACGTGAATCCTACCATTTCTACGCTTTGGAAAATCGCGAATGGGTTGAAAGTTTCTTTTACAGAACTTGTTACGAAGCCCAAAATTGACTATGAAGTGATCGATCGAAAATCCCGTGAACCACTTATTGCTGATGACGGGAAATGCCGTAACTATCCAATGTTTACGTTCGATAGCGAGCGCCGCTTTGAAACATATTATTTGGAGATTGATCCCGATGGAAGGCTAGAATCCACACCACATCCAGATGGTACGGAAGAATTTATCACGGTTTTTTCCGGAGAACTCGTTATTATGACAAACGGACAACAACTAAACGCCAAGGATGGCGACTCGATTCGTTTTAAAGCCGATCAAGAGCATGTCTATACCAACGCAAGTTCCGACATCTGCCGCCTCAGCATGATTATTTACTATCCCAACTAACGACAAAAGGAACCACTCCGTTTTTGATGTCCTATCAGATCCATCAAAAGGGAGTGATTCCTCATGTTATATAATCCACGCGCGTAAAATAGCTACTCGTTCGCTTGTGCCGACATTCCTTATTCTAAATTTCTCCACTTGCGCAGGGATAACGAAAGTTTCTACATAATGTACTTCAAACGCTTCAAATGCATGATCCACGCTCTCTACAACGACCTTATCTCCTTCCACTAGATTCAACATGTTCACCGTTTTTTCCGAATTATCGTAATCCACAAAATCAGTAAACCAATCCCGTTCCGTCCTGATTTGCTCTGTTTTATATAAGCCGGTATGTTCTTTTTTATGCGTATCCGTCTCTTTTAACACCTCGAAATGGTTCACTAAGTTATCCGCTACCCATCCTTCTGATCGATTCCAGTTAATCACTTTTTCACCGTGATCGAGGTGAACCGGACGCGGCTTTCCGTCTAGCCCTAACCGTCCCCAATCCCATAGCTTGAACGTGAAAATATACGCGCATAAACTTATTTCAAGTACCATCGAATTCGCTCCTGAACAATGTATCGTGCCTGACGGTATTAAGAAATGATCATGTTTCTTAGCCGGAAAAGTGCGGATATATTCGGGCACATCCATTTCACCCGAACCATTTTGCGCCGCGTTCAGTGCCGATAATAACGCATCAGGCCGCACCTCATCTCTCACACCTAAGTAAACGACCGCATCCGCTTTTGCATCCAATAAATAATAGCTTTCCTCTTGTGTGTAGTCCATCCCGAACTGCTTTTTAATGTACTCTTTGTCTGGATGCACTTGCAGGCTCAAGTTCTGCCCACCCATCGTGTCTAAAAAGTCAAAACGAATCGGCAATTCTGCTCCAAATCGGCTAAAGACCAATTCTCCTAGTAGCTGCATTGGATATTTCAGTACCACATTAATGCCTGGCGTCTCAATCCGCGTATCTCCAAACTGTAAATACAAACTATTCTCCTCTGCAACCCCATCAAACGCCCACGCAAAATTCTCACGGCTTGCATCAAGGCCCAGCTTCTCCTTCATCCACTGTCCGCCCCATACACCAGGATCAAAATATGGCACAAATCGAAACGGACCTTGTAACGTCTGCTCCAAACCTGCACAATAATCGTCCCAACGCACCATTTTAGGCATATCTAAGGTATTATCATCCACATAATAATCAATCTTCGGAAACAGGTCGACCTTCAACTGATCCGCAGCGCGCCAGTCCAAAAAGAACCCTCTTTTATATTTCCGCAAAATATCCTCTGCAACATTCGTATCATTCCAATTTCCCATCTCACCAGAGCGCATCCGTTGCTGAATTTCCCAGCGCGCCACGTCCACATAAGCCATGACATCCGCATCTGCGGCTAAGCTCGCTCCAGTTCCAAAAACAATCGTCAACCCACTTCCCGTAGTTGCAACTTCTTCCTGCAAAGCCCGCAACTTCTCTTTGTGATAATAATCCTCAATCTTAATCGCAGCCATCCGTCCAAAAACCCGATCTTCCGTAATCAGCATCTCGAATTTCGCGGCAATCTCGGCACCACTCAAAGCAAAATCATCCGCACAAATGATCGTCGCATCTTTAAAATATTCCTCCAATGCCTGTCTTAGTTTCCCCACACGAGCTCCCGGATAAAGCTCTACGGCAAGTATTGTCTTCTTTTTTGAAAGTTTAATCGCGGCACTTGAAAGTTCTGAAAAAATAGCTGTAAATCCTGTCCACGTGGTAAAGTCCCCCTTCACTTTCGTTGTCGGACAATGATTATATGTCGTTTGATTGGTAGTCAATCACGACGCCTCCTTCCCTTCATGCCTTCAGTATAAGAATATAAAGCGCTTTCCACAATACTTTTACCAAATAGCGAAAACCATTTCCGCCGTACGAAAAAAACCTTACCTAAACGCTCATTCTTTTTTACGTATCCTCATTCTTTTTCTTAAAATAAGGTCTTGACCGCGAGATTTTAGAAGCAATCGTTTCATCATACGTACTGGCATACACAGAGTAAATGATATCCATTACGTGTAACATCTCAATACGCGATGCCGCCGCAACATAGCCTTCTGGATGCTCAATTTGGGCCACTGTAATATTGCATTCGGCCACTTGCGCCAAACTGTTATCTTCTTCTGACGTAAAAGAAATCGTATACGCCCCTAATTGTTTTGCGATCTCGAGCGCTGTTGTCACCTCTTTTGTTTCCCCGCTATACGAAATCCCGACGGCAACACAACCAGCTTCCGACTGTTGCGCCTGTGAAATTTGAATATGGGAATCCGCAAAAGCACTCGTATTTTTCCCCGCGCGCAAAAACCGATACGAAAAGTCTTGCGCCACGAGATTCGATATGCCACAACCATAAAAATCAATCCGTTCCGCCTCATATAAAATCTTCGCCAAATCCGTTACCAACTCCGAGTCTAAAAACTGGACGCTTTTTATCATCCCGTTGATCGTCAAATTTGTGATGACCTCGCCAATCTCAATAGCCGCCTTATTCGGATAAATATAGCCGCGATTATACACTTCCTGCTTCTCAAAAAACCATTTATGTAGATTCAGTACTAAATCTTGTTTAAAATCGGTGTATCCTCTATAACCAAGTTTCTTGCACATCCGCACAATCGTTGCTGGACTTGTAAAACATTCATTCGCGAGCTGCGTAATATGCATTGTTTTTACCGTTTCCGCATTTGTTACAATGTATTTGGCAATGTCTTGATACGATCCCATCGACTGTTTGGCTAACGCTTGCAACTGTACAATACCAGATTTCATAGCTAACACTCCTTTCGTCATATCATCATTATACAGCAAATATCCCCGTAATTATTTCAAAAATAACCACGGAGATACCGTACCTCACTTGAAAACAAGCTATAGCCTCAACTTCCCAATTTCTTTTAAAATAAATTCGCAAAAGATCGAGTTCGACCAAGAGAACCATTCTCGCGTATATACACTCGGATCGTCTGCCAAAAACCCTTCATGCGTCAGATCCGTTCCAGCATCCGTCGTTTCGAACAAAGCTAACAGTTCCTGACACTCGCATACCTCAGTAGACGTCAAACCTTGGATTGCAAGCCCCATATGCCAAACGTAACCAGGTGGAGTATGCGGGCTCCCTAAACCTTTTGCAGCCTTTCCTTCAAAGTAATAACGATTAGCCGCTGATAAGGAAAAACGGCGCGTATTTTGATAAATCGGATCATCTGTCTCGCAATATTTTATATACGGCAAAGACAACAAGCTCGGCACGCCAGTATCGTCCATCAAATTATAGTTGCCTAAACCATCTACTTCATAGGCATAAATCGCGCCATATGTCGGATGTTCGATGATTCCAAACTGCGCAATACCTTCCTCAACCTGCGTTCTAAGCTCCGTTATCGTCGCTAACAATTCATTTTCAGCTGGATAAAAAGCGTTTATAATCTCCTGCAAATAACCAAGAATCACGACTGCAAACATGTTGGCCGGCAGTAAATAACCATACTCACAAGCATCATCACTCGGACGAAAGCCAGACCAAATCATCCCTGTATAGCCGACCGCCGTTCCTCGCCCCTCATTCGGCAACGTATCTTGTTCCACACCATTATCACGGATAAAGAAATACTCCGAGCGCTCCTCGTGATGCTGTTCCGTGCGAAATACACGAATCACTTCCCTGACCGCTGCTAAAAAATCGTCATCAAATAAATCCGTCCGCTTCGTCTGTTTCCAGTAAAAATACGCGAGTTCCACCGGAAAACAAAGCGAATCCAACTCATATTTCCGCTCCCAACTCCAAGGATTTTGTCTCTCACTTTGATCAATAGCGCTCCAACAATTCCCATCAGCCGCAAAATTAAATGCGTTTGTGTATGGATCCAATAATATATAGCGGAATTGTTGTCGAATCACCGCTCCAATCACATCATACAATTTGCCACTCGGGTCATCCAGATTTAAAAATACGCGTAACTGTCCGCCGGAATCCCGCAACCACATAGCTGGAATGTCACCCGTAAACAAGAATGCCGAATCATCCTTCTTTTGCACAAGTGTGGACGTAATCGTGTTTAGCATACATTTTCGAAACATCCGTTGCAATTTTGCGGATAAATTAGTGTTTTTCAGCAGATTATCTACCGCTTTATCAATGATTTGAGCGAGCTCCGCGTTATCATTTGCCGCTTGTTTTAAAATATCATCCGTGATTTGTCGCAACCGCAGATACGTATCGTCACCCATCAACTCTTTGTCCAGACTCGTATTTTTCAGTATTTCCTTATCCAAAAGATCACCATTCCCTTCATTTGACAAGCATCGCAGCACCGTAAAGTCCTGCATCGTCTCCTAAACTTGCGACCTTTAATTGAATTGTTTCTTTCATTGTGCTGTATACCTGCTCTGCTACGATCCCGTGAAGCGCCTCCACTAACCATGGATGATGTAAAATAACCGCGCCTCCCAGTACGAAAACTTCGGGGTCAATGACTTGAATAATCGATGTTATCGCCGCTCCAAAATGCTGTAACCAGTTAGCCATCACGCGTTTTGCATCGGCGTCTCCATCACCATATTTTGCAAATAAATCCGCTGCCGTCTTGTCCTCACCAAACAAATGCTTACTTTCTCTGCGCAAAGCACTGCCGCTGCACAAGTGCTCTAGCGTACCATTTTCACAGCTCGCATCCACAATCATATTACCGACTTCTGACGCATGCTGATGACTTCCCGCGAACAGCTTGCCGCCCTCAACGAAGCCGCCACCAACGCCCGTACTCACGGTGATATACTGCACACTACTGTAACCTGCTCCCGCTCCGATTTTAGCCTCTGCCAAGGCTGCTACTTTCGCATCGTTCATTAGAAAAACGGGTCTCCCCGAGTGACTGGCAAGCTCCGCTCGAATCGCAAAACCGTGCCACCCAGACAGGTTCGGTGCATCCAGAATGATTCCTCTATCCACATCAAGTGGTCCTGGCGCGCCAATTCCAATCCCTACTGCCTGACGTTCTGGATCAACCAACGCTATCATAGCCACCAATTTTTCAAGCGCCTGTGCAGGTCCCAGAGTCGCTTCTGTTCTCATTTGTTCACGCGCTACTAATTGACTCGCCGCATCGAACAATCCAACTCGCATATTTGTTGCTCCAATATCTATACCAATCCGGTACATGTCTCTACACTCCTCTTAGATATACATCGATAAGAATCCTTGATTATAGGACTTGCAGACATCGATTGCAGCATCCGCCTGATTTGACTGCACCGTCGCCAGCGTATATCGGAACTCGTAAAATCCCGCTAAATCGACTTTAAAATTGGTTTCCCAAAAATTGTTCATGACCCAGACGTAAAGTGGTTCTTCATTTTTCAAGATTTCGCCTTGTCCTGTTAGCTCAATCAAATGATGCGCAAGATCACCCAATACTAATAGCGGCGTATCTTTTACAGCGACAATAAGCGATTTCTCCTCGCCGACATAAGCCGCGCCTTCTTGCACCAAGTAAAATTCCTGATTAGTGCCTGGTAACTGGTCTATTCCTGGGCGCACAAGACATCCTGCTTTATCAAAATATAGTTCCTCGGTCGCGCCCGTCGTGAATGGGAACGAGATGTATAAATTTTCTGGGTCCCAGATGCTGTCCTTATGCAAACGTAGCGTGACATCGATTTTTGGCGTGTCTCTGTAAATCTTCATATGGATTTCATACATTTGTGTTCCTGCGAGGTCATACGTAAATACAACGGTTGCACTCACCTCGCCCGCCTCCGCTACTTTGATATCTCGTAATTCGGATACGTAGCGCTTCGTTCCTACTTTTTTGCGATTTCGTCCCATGGAATGACGTACTTCCCATGCATCTGGCTCCGTTTCTGTGCGTTCATAAATGCCTGTAAATGGCGCATGTACCATGTTATCGCGAAGCAATGAGCGCCCATCTAACTTATCAATCATCGACGCAATTCCACTCGTTTCATCAAAAGTCATCGAATAAAATCTCGTCTCTACTTGATGCGCGTTGACCCGTAAGCCTTCTTGCCAACCGTCATACATAATATCATTCACTTTATCCACCGCTAAGTAACGATACTTTTCTTGATGCAAATCTTTTTTAGGCCGAATGCGCAAAATCCGTTCTTCCAAAGCGCCCAACTCTATGACAACGTCAACTTCTTTCGCCCGTGCAATATTCCGAACTTGCGACGGTAATACTTTTCCAGTTTGCTCGTCGACTACTTCGATATTTTGCAGTAACATGTCTACCGCGACGCCTTCAACGTCTTCCCAATGCTCGATATACAAACATACACTATCCGTTCGCGCCACCTTCTGCGGGTTAATTACTTTAAATAATTTCTCCCGATCAGGCCGAATGCTCACTTCTCCTTTTTCAGCTAAAATCGTATCCAATTTCAGCGATGCCAACTGATTTGCGCGGATTGCATAGGCTGACTTTCTGAAATCTAAATCATTGACCAGCGTCTCCCAAGGTTCTGTCACGGATGAGGAATAGCCCCACGTATGCTCTGCGTACAGCGCCAATTCATACTCTACTTCATCCACATACGCCTGATCCTCTGCCACCACGTCTGGCGCCAACTGTTTACCGATATGATATTTCCGCTGGGCATCTTTATAATGCTTCACAACCGCAGGCGTAGAGCCAACGCCATCCGCCCACCAATCGTTCCAATCTCCACGATACACCGGCAACTCACTCACCTGTTCCCGCAAAATTTCGAAAAAGTGGTTTAGCGTGATCATCTCGATCTTGATTTCTTCGCCGTGCAAGTCATTCCAAGCCTTCACGCGCTCCAAAATACGACCATTCGGCGCGCCATTATCCGTACTCATCCCAGAAATCATCACCGGCACAAAATTGTATTCATATTCTGGATCATTATCCAAGCTCTCGATATACTTGAAAATCCGTTCTTCGGCAACTTGAAAATCAGCCACTGCAGCCTTCTCATTATAACGATCCTCGAGTAAATACGTAATGCCATGATTGGGCACTAGACATAACTCATTTCCCATATGATAGTGATCCGACACCCAAGTCAAAACACGTTCGCCGCTCGGGCCTTCCCACCAAAAACCGTGATGCTTTTTACCAAGTGGATACATGCCGTGATGCGTATGGATACAGCTAAATAAATTCTCAATTCCATTGCGTGCTAGTGCATCGGCGTAACCCCACGAATAGCCGTTAATATCTGCACTCATCGCTGAATCAAGCGGTACTGCCAACCGGTCCGCATACGCCTTTCCCTGCGCCAATTTATGATTCAAAACATCATTATCCACAAGTTCCGTCATGTTTAAATAATTGAGTGAAATATCAATCAACCCCGCCTGGACATAGCGTTCAAAGCAAGCAATATTATCTGGACTACTGTTCGCAAGGAAGTTCTCCACCTGCCAATAATTTTCACAAACCCACCGAAACCCTTCCCATTCCGGACGCTTCCCTTGTTCAATCTCTGTTAAAATATCAATCGCTTGCTGAATAAAATCGACATGGTATCGCTTCAACTTTTCTTGACGCTCCGTGTAGCCAATATCCGTATGCGAATGATGCAGTAAGTATAGCGTCCATTTTTTTGATACACTCATTTTTCATAACACTCCTTATTTTGTAGTGACGATAAATCCTTTTTCCAAATGTCGATGTGATAAGACAAATAAAATAATGGTGGGAATCGAAACGATGATCGCTGCTAGTAAAATTGGCGGAACTTTCTGTATCGTAGCGCCTCCGAGTAAGGATACCGCTGCCATAACCGGGCGCGCCGTTTCTGATTTCGCTAAGGTCATCCCGAATAATAAATCGCTCCAAATCCAGGTGAACTGGAATAAAAATACGGCGGCAAGCGGGGCACGAGCCATTGGCATATAGATTTTCCGGAAGATATAGAAATCCGATGCACCGTCAATCCTTGCACTTTCTAACATTTCTTTGGAAACTCCCATCAAGAAATTCCGCAATACGAACACACTAAACGGAATAATTAAAGCTGCATAAATAAGAATCATGCCCACCCGCGTATCGTACAGCCCCACCTTATTATAAGCTTTAAAAATCGGAATCAGATACACTTGAAACGGAAAAATCGTCCCGCTATAAATCACAAAAAACCACAGCAAGCCATGCTTAATTTTAAGTGTTTCGATGGCATAAGCCGCTAGAGCCGCCATAATAATACCGAGTCCACCGCCAAGCGCGCCGTAAATCATACTATTAATGAAACCCGAACCAAGCTGAATTTGTTGCGTTAAGTACGTCCAGTTTTCTGCAATCGAAAATGATTGTGGTAAATCCCAGAAGTTCCCCATGCTGTACTCTGCTGAACTTTTCACAGCGTTGACGATGACGTAAAGAAACGGGAAAATCCAGATAAGCGCCAAGATAATAAGGATGATATTAATGGTCCACTTCCCAAGTCCAGCGTGTTTTGCTTGCATCATAATTAATGGCTCCCTTCTTTAACAAATGTCTTTCTTAAGTAGACAATAGAGATGATGAGTATAATCACTGATAGCATGACAGCAATGGCGGACCCCATACCTAAATGATTGTTCGAAAAAGACTCCTTGTACATCGTAACAGCCAACGTTTCGGAAGTCCGATATGGTCCACCACCAGTCATGATCCAGATACTATCAAATGTCTTGAAGCTATTCACTAATGACATGAGTACAACGACGATAATGGTCGGTTTTAGCAACGGCAAAATGATTTTGGTATATAAGTCAAACCCTGAGGCTCCTTCCAATTTTGCCGCTTCGATTGGTTCTGTTGGCATATTCACCAAACCGATAATAAAGAGTAGCATGTTCATCCCAATCCCTTGCCAAATCCCAGCCCCGATCATCACACCAGTGTTGACATACGGGATATTCAGCCAGTTTTTATCCAAATCTTCAAAACCCATCATGCCTAAAAGCTGTGGCAAGCCATACATCGATAACAGGCTGGTCATGATGAGACCTACAATAACCCCAGAAACCGCATTCGGAAAATAAAATAAATTTTTGAATAAGGTCGCAAAGGAACTTTTTGTAATAGCGATGGCGAAAAGGAGGGGGAGCACAACAGGAATAATAAGCCCCGCGGCCACCCAAACCAGCGTATTAATACAAGACAATAAGAAGTTCTTATCTTGGAAAACAGCAATATAATTATCAAAACCTACAAATTTAAAATCTCCTAAACCGCTCCAATCTGTAAAACTAATAACCAGCGTAAAAAGCATCGATAAAATACAAAAACAGAATACAAAGAGTACCGCTGGGGCAATATATAAATAGGCTTTCAAATCACGTCTTCTTACATTTGGCTTTGCTTGCAAACTCATACGGGTCACACCCTTCCTAATAAACTCCTTGGAAAGCAGAAGAAGCTATATCCGACTCTTCTGCTTTGTGCTATTATTTAAATGCCTTATCGGCCGCTTTTTGAATCGTGTTTAATGTATCGTCAATCATTGCATCTGTTGGACTGTAGAAAAACTTCCACAATTCATCTGTGGCAACGTTCACGACTTCAATCGGTGTGGCCTCATAGTAGCGAACCATTACAGAGTATTTATTAGTATCCGCTGCTTCCTTAACAAAACCGCCATTTACCGGATCATCTGACTTGGTTTTATTAGTATTAATGACTCCTGCCTCATCTACAAAGATCTGTTGAACATCTTTTTTATAAAAACTTTGTAGTACCTTTTTCGCATCTGCGCTTTGTTTACTTTTTTTAGAAACAACGATGGGGGCTGCTTCAAAGAAAATGACTTTTTTCTGATCTGCGGTCACGGATGGGGCAACAAATACGTCAAAATCTTTCCCTGGCTCCATATTGTATTCTTTTTTCAATGTTGTTGATGTGACGGTTGGTTCGTATATCATCGCGCTTTTATCTGTAGAGAACATTTTCACTTGTGATGCTGGATCGACCGGCTCACCAAAGTAGCCTTTTTTAATCATCTTTTGCCACATCTTCATTACCTTTTCCATTTCGGGATCTGTGTATTTAATCGTGCCATTCGTTAGCCCGACATATAGATCAGGATTATAACTAGCAATCAATGTTTGGAACCATAGGAAACTTGCCCAAGGGTCATTTTTTAGACCGATCGGATCTATCTTATTGGCTTTTAATGTGTCACATACTTTGATGAAATCATCCCACGTTTCTGGTATTTTTAGATTGTACTTATCAAAGAGGTGTTTATTGTATAAAATACCGTTATATAACACGCTAAACGGTGCGGCATAGACTTTTCCATCGATTGTAAAGGCATCTGCAAGCCCTGGATTAACGCCTTCTTTTTCATAGTATGCTTTCCATTCCTTGGATAGGTCGACCACCAAATCGTTGTCCACTAGTTTTTTTAGCTTATCGCCACTCCACCATGTGAATAAACCCGGTGCTTTCTCGCTATCCAATGATTGCTGGATCGTCGTTTCATATGCTGTTACTTCTGTGTATCCTACCGTTTTGTAGCCTACGCCGCCGTCATCTTTAATTTTGTCAGACATAGAATTTAGAATCCCGACATTTTCTCCCCCTTTATCGGTATAAAACTCCACTCCTGAGCTTGAAGAATCTCCTCCTCCACAACTAGCTAAAAGCATGAGAACTGTTATTATACAACTGATTGATATAATTTTTTTCATCCTAAAACGCTCCTTTTTTATTAGTTTACATGAAAATTTAATTAAAAATTCCTATTTTTTAGACTCCTTTTTTCAAAATTGCTAATTTTAGGAATTATTATCCTTCACTCATTTGTTATTTTCATTATAAGGATATACAAATAATCTTGCAAGCGGTTGCAGATATTTCGAAAATGGTTTTCGATTGACGAAAAAAAATTGGCTGGTATGGAGACGATACTGCACCGAATCCACGCCAGCCAATCAATGGCTTTCTACTATTTAACATAAGTTTGAAAGTTACAGCTGAAATACTTTTTGAACCATCGCTAGTGACAATTTCGATGTATCGCTAACGAGTTCATCTGTTCCGATGAGTCCAGTTCCGACACCAATTGCTTTCATGCCAGCTGATTTGATAGCTTCAACACCGGCTTGAGCGTCTTCGATTCCAACGGCGTTTGCAGGCACTACGCCAAGTCCTGCCGCTGCAACTAAGAAGATTTCTGGATCTGGCTTCGAATGTGTGATTTTTGCTGCGTCTGCTAGGTAGTCGAAGCTATCCGTTAAGCCAAGTGCCGCCAGAACCATTGGGGCATTTTTAGAAACGGAAGCTAAGGCGATTTTCAAGTTTGCCGCGCGAATTGCGTCTAGTAATGGCTTGATACCCGGCAAAATATCTGCTGGTGACAAGTCTTTTAACAACTCCACATAATGCGCATTCTTTTTCGTCGCTAATGCTTCTTTTTCAGCGATTGTGAAATCTTGTTCGCGCCCACCTTTCGTTAAAATTAAGTCGAGCGAGTCCATCCGACTAATGCCTTTTAGCGTCTCATTGAACGCCTCGTCGATCTCGATATCAATCTCTGCCGCGAGTTGTTTCCATGCCAAATAATGAAAATGTGCGCTATCTGTGATGACCCCATCCAAATCAAAAATTACTGCTTCTAATTGTTTCACCGTACTCTCCCTTTCAGCAGAACTGCCACGTTTCGGGCCGTCCGTTCAATATTTTCACGCGTTTGCGGCAAAATGTCTTCCAAGCTCCCAGCTGTTGCAATCGTTGGGAATACGGCATCGATTTTCGAATAAACCGCGTCAATTCCCTCTCCAATACTGCCGCAAATCCCGATGACCGTCGCATTTTCCGGTGCACAGTTTGCTACACCGATTGGCGCTTTACCAAAGACCGTCTGAGCGTCCATACGCCCTTCACCAACCAAGATAATATCCGCATCAGCGCACACTTCTTTCATCCGCAGTTCACGTAAAACAAGCTCGATACCTGGCTCAAATTTAGCACCTGCAAACAGCATCAATCCTGCGCCCATTCCGCCTCCAGCACCGCTTCCTGGCAAATCACGAACATCTTGTTTGAAAATGGAATAGAAACCGTGCATCGCGTTATCGATATGGGGAATCCTATCCTGCGGTAAACCTTTTTGCGGACCAAAAATCGTCGCCGCCCCATTTTCACCGCACAGTGGATTTTCTACGTCCGCCGCAATTCGAATCGTCGCTTTAGATAGTCGTGGATCAAGGTTTGTCAGGGAAACCGAGCTAATCGCGCTCAAATTCGCACCAATTGCCGTCACATTCTCCCCACGCAAATTATAAAAACGCGCGCCCAGCGCTTCCGCCATACCAATTCCGCCATCATGAGTGGCACTTCCACCAACTCCAATCACGATCTCACTTACCTTAGCGTCCAAAGCATGCAACACCAATTCGCCGACACCTGCCGTGCTCATCGCTAGCGGATCACGTTTCTCTGCGGGCACCAAATGTAGTCCACACGCCTCCGCCATTTCGATGAAAGCCCGCGTCCGATCCGCACTAAATGCCATTTTTGCGGTTACCATCTCGCCTAGCGGTCCCGTCACACGCACATCCTCCGTAACGCCACCAGAAGCCTGCGCCAGAATCGCGATGGTTCCCTCTCCGCCATCACCCACAGGTAAAAGCTGATAATCCGCATCAGGAAATACAGTCGCAAATCCCGTCTGGATCGCCTCTGCTACCTCCTGTGCCGTTAAACTTTCCTTATATGAATCGGGGGCAATGACAATTTTCATGAAAACTCTTCCTTCCAAAATTTAAATTTCTAGTCCTGTCGTCATACAATGTTTTTCACCAAAAATGTGAATCTGAATTGGCGCTGTCGTCTCTTTTGTCACGCGAATTTTATCCGATTCCAATTCAATTTCCAAGCGCTCCCCATGCCACACAAACGAAAATGCCAAGCGCTTCCATTCAGCCGGTAGTCGCGGATTCAAATGCAGTTCGCCATCCGAAATCGCTACACCGCCAAATCCGAATATCGTGGACAACCAAATTGCGCCAAGCGACGCCGCATGCACACCTTCATCCGTCCCACCAGGAGCCGCCTCGAGATCAATCCGACATGCCTCTTCGAAAAAGCGATACGCCTTCTCCGTCTGACCAACCCGGTTCGCCACAATCGCATGAATCGCCTTACTCAGCGAAGAATCATGAATCGTGTGCGCCTCATAATAATCCAAATTCCGCGCCACAATTTCCTCGGCAAACAGGTTCGGCATCAAATAAAGCAACATCACCACATCCGCCTGCTTCAAAATCTGCATCTCGTTCACTTCCGCTCGCGAATAATCCAGCAAAATCGCCTGCGATCCCTGCTTCTCCTTATACCCCGTCAAATCAATCTCCGGTTTATCAAGAAACGTATCATCTTGCGGAATCAACTTCGCCTCGTTTGGCTGCGGCAAATAAATTTTTCGTAAAAATGCCTCACACAAATCATAAAACGCCGTATGCTTCTGACCGTATTTCGCCATAAAGCGCAACGTTTGATACACATTCTCATGCGCCAAATAATTCGTATAAGCATTATTATCCACATGTTCCGTATACTCATCAGGACCGATTACATCTAATATAACATATTTCCCCTGCTTTAATACAGCCCTACTCAACCAAAACCGCGCTGTTTCCTGCAAAATTTGCAACCCATCATGCTCCATAAATAGTTCATCTTGGCTCGCCTCATAATAGTTGACCACAGCATGCGCAACATCCGCCACAATATGGTGTTCCGCAAGGGCTGACGCCACCTTTTGACGCTTCCCAGTGCGAACGTTAATCGCCGCAAATTCAGGCGTCTCTTCCTCTCCACTAAACGCGCTCTCCCAAGGAAATAATGCCCCTTGATAGCCATTTTTGACTGCTTTCGCGCGTGCCTGTTCCAGATGAAGATAGCGATAACGCAACAACTTCCGCGCTTTTTCCGGATGATTATACAAATGAAACGGCGCAATAAAAATCTCCGTATCCCAGAACACATGCCCTTTGTAACCTTCACCCGTCAGCCCTTTCGCCCCAACGCTAAAACGCTCATCATGAGCCGGTGTCATCGCTTCCAAATGATACGCCGCAAAATCAAGCGCCAACTGATCAAACGTGTTTTCCGATGTCACCTCAACCCGATAATCCTGCCAAAATTTCTGCCAAGAAACGCGCGATTCCGCCAAAGCATCGTCATAGCTCTTCGCCTCGCGAATCTCGCCGAGCCCAAATTCAGCCGGATTCTCCGTCTCCAAACTCGTCGCGATGACGCTTACCTTTTCCAACGAAAACGGCTCGTTCTCTACCAAACTCTGATTCACCGTCACGAGCAACTGCCGATTCTTCGCTGCAAAACTACCTGGCGCGCTAATCATCGACGTCACCGCTAAATCTTGCCCACTTTGCGTCGTCACATAATCGCCCTGCATCCACGTCTCACTAAACACACGAAGCGATTTTTCCACCAAATGTTGCGTTCCGAAATTCGTCTGTTGCCCATCAATCCCCGTCCGAATCCGCACATCCGCGTCACCCGACAGGCTCGTAATCTCAACCTTCGCATACACCTTATGTAATTCCTTCTTACTGACAAAGCGTTTCAAACAAAGCCCGAACCGTTTCCCATTCGGATGTTGCCAAACCAATTCGCGACACACCTCACCCGTCGCCAAATCAAAAACCCGCTCAAAATCCTGAACTTCCCCACGATGCATTGAGAAATTCACACCATCAATTTCAAACTCAAACCGCGTCACATCAGGCAAATTCACTAAATCAGAACTCACTTGCCCCTGCGCTTTATTATAAATTCCCGCCACAAACATGCCACGCGTCTGCTCCGGATAATCTTCCTCAAATCCTCCGCGAATCCCCATATAACCGTTCCCAGTCATCATCAAACTCGCATACGTATCGAAATAATGCAGATCTATTCTACTCTCCCGTAACACACTGATTCTACTCATAAATATACACTCTCACCTTTTTCTGCTGATTCGTAAATCGCCTCAATCAAACGCTGAACCTGATAACCCTGCTCCGCGTCCGCCACCATCACATCCGCACCAAGCACCCGATCCACAAACGCCTGCATACTTTTTGCATGTCGCTCCTCGTCCGCCGTTTCGTTTTTCAAAATCGTGACCAATTCGCCAGCCCGATCCGTGTAAATCTCCGCTGGAAACAACGTCGCACCAGCCTCATCTCCGAAAAATTCCACATTCAAAACCGAACTTTCCTTCATCTGCAATACAAAAGAAGTCTCCAATTGCAACAAGCCACCATTTTCAAACTCAATAAACGCAAAAACCGCGTCCTCCACATCATATTTCGTAGGATCCCACGTTCCAAACGTTCCTTCCGACTTCTTTGTCCCAATTTTTTGAAACATTTTGGCAGTGACCTTCTTGACCTGTGGAAAGTCTAGCACGTACATCGCCGCGTCTAACATGTGAATCCCAATATCGATTAGCGGGCCGCCACCTTGCAACGCCTTATTCGTGAACGAGCCCCAACCAGGAACTCCCGAACGGCGTAGCGCCTTGGCTTTTGTCATGTAAACTTCGCCTAGCACACCATCCTTATAAGCCTGCTTCACCTCGCGCATATCCGTCGCAAACCGATGATGAAAATCATACGCTAAGACAAGATGCTGTTTCGCCGCCAAATCACGCATCTGCTGCGCCTCATTCGCCGTCATCGCAGGCGGTTTCTCACACATAACCGCAGCACCATGCGATAGCGCCAACATCACATTATCAAAATGAAACCGATTCGGCGTACAAATACTCACCATATCCGGTTTCTCCGTCTCAAACATCTCCGCCGCATCCACGTAACTACGCGCAAAACCATTCTGTTCCGCAAAATCCCGCGCACGCCCCGCATCCGGGTCCACCACCGCGACCAGCTCTAGCTCCTGCGTCCGCGTCTTATAATACGCCGCATGCACCTTCTCCGCAACCTGCCCCGCACCAATAATCGCTACTTTTTTCACGTCTTACTTCCCCCCTTGAAATACTGCCTCCAAAATCGGATTTTAGAGGCAGTATTTCTGAATATAGAAAAACTACAATGTATGATTTACCGCCACGCTGAGTTTATCTAGAGTTTTTCAAATGTTCCAATGCATCCCGATACGCTTTCTCAGGATCCTCCGCGCGAACTCGGCATTCAAACGTCAAGAACCCGTCATAGCCATCCGCTTTCAACTGGTCGAAATGCTTTTTAAAATCAAGCGATCCACTGCCAGGCTGATAGCGATGATTGTCCGCCACGTGCACATGCCGCACCAAATCACGATTCGCGTGAAGTGCCTCCGAAATCCCGTCCTCTTCAATATTCATATGATAAAAGTCCGCGATAATTTTCACATGTTTCAAGTCATTTTGCTCAATATAGCGACGCGCATCGCCCAGCAAATTGATCATGTGGTCCTGATAACGATTCAGCGGTTCCAGAAAAATCGTCGTCCCAGTCTCCGCCGCAATTCCGTCCAAATAAACGAGCGACTCACTCACTGCTTTGAAATCACCAACTTCTGAACGCGGCGAAACCATTGGTGGCAAGCGATACGTGAACATGCCCCAAGCCGCAGGAACCACGATTCCCGTCCCGCCAACCTCTTGCAACGCCTCCAAAATCACTTTGATTTCCTGCAACCCGCGCAGACGGCGCTCCTCGATAAAATCACCGATCCAGCCGTCATAACCACCACAAGCCGTCGAAACCGGAATCCCCGTCGCCGCAATCGCCGCTTTGACCTCCGCCACATTTTCAACCAACAGTTTCCCGTCAATTTCAAAACCTTCAAAACCCATTTCCTTCACATATTCGAACTTCTCCATAATACCCTCTGGAAAAAATGCCTGATTCTGCGTTCCAATTTTCATAACTGTTACCGTCTCCTTCTAAAGTTCGATTCCCATCTTAATACTCAAATCTGGATTCTGATCCACATATTTCATATAAGCTTGCGCACTCTCATCCAAGCTCACAATCGGATCGATCAAATCCTCACAATCGAGGTACCCGTTCATCAAAAGTTCCCAGCACGTCTCCTCAATCCGCTTCCGATTCCAACGCGGATAATCCGGATTCGGCTCACTCGAAGCCCGCGCAAACACGATTTTAGCATTATTAAAATGTGCCTCACGTCCTAAATTAAACCCATCCGGAAACGGCTTCGCAAACGCGACATACGAAATAATCCCGCCATACGCAATCCCGCGTAGCGCCGCCTCCAGCGCCTGCGAATTCCCACTCGTCTCAATAATCGAATCCGCGCCCAGTTTGCCCGTCAATTTCTTGACCTCAAACCCAACATCCGTCCCGATCGGATTAAAGCAAGCATCCGCACCATGACGCATCGCAATCTCACGGCGATGTTCTAGCGGATCAACACCAATCACGATACTCGCACCAGCCTTTTTCGCCAGTTGAACCGCAATTTGGCCAATCGCGCCGAGCCCAACAACCACGACATAGTCGCCCGCACGCACATGCGCCTCACGAACACCACTCATTGCAAACTGCGCCGGATCATAACAAACCGCATTTTTCCAACTAGCGCCCGCTGGCATTTTCCGCAATTTATAATTATCGACCGCCTTCACGATCACCGTCTCCATAATCGGCCCATACGAACAAACCATATCGCCAATCGCATACTCCGTCACATCCGCGCCGATCTCGACAATCTCGCCGACAACCATGTTCCCGAGCTGAAACTCACCGAACACAATCCCGCGCGCCGCACCTTCCGCACGAGGCATAAACATATTCCATTCCTCGTTAAACTCCTCATCAATAAAAGGACTAACCCCGCGAAAATCGACGACCTCCGTTCCATGCTTCGGCGACGCAAACTTCACCTGAATCCGCGCCTCATCCTTAGCCAACTCTCGATCTACATACTCCACCAAATCCGCAACCTGCGGCTCCGTAGCAATCAACTTTCTCATCATCCAAACTTCCTTTCTGATATACCAAATCTATTTCTTATCAAGGCTCTTCGTCCCTTTCTCATTCGCCAAAATTCCCGTTCCACCCCCGAAACAACTCCGTGTCGCAGAATCAGCCGTCAGAGCGACGAGAAGCTTTTAGCTTCTAGGCAAAAGTGAGTACCAGGTGCGGAGCGTACCTACGTACGTGAGCACTGGAACGGAACTTTTAACGACGAAGATGAATGCTTCTCGTCGCTCTGACCTAGCCTTTGACGCCGCCGTCGGTAAGATTTCCTTTGATAAAGCGTTCCGACAAAGCGTACATAATAACAACAGGCAGTGCCGTTATGAGAGATGCCGCCATCATTCGGCCCCAAATATAATCTGGTGTACTAAACAGCGTATTCAAGCCAATCGGTAGTGTAAACAACTCCGAATCTGACAAGAAAATCGATGCAAACAGATAATCATTCCAAGCAACCATAAAGCAATAAACGAATACCGAAACAATACCCGAAATCGCCAATGGCACGATAATACGTAAAATAATCTGCATCCGATTCAAGCCATCCATCATCGCGGCTTCCTCAATATCCACAGGAATCGTATCAAAATAACTAATCAACATGAAAATCGCGGTCGGCAATGTCTGCACAACCATCGTAATAATAAGCGCCGTTCTCGTGTCATACAGCCCAACACTCGAAATAATTTTAAACAACGGCACAATTAACAAAATCCCTGAAAACATATAAACCGTATAAAAACTCGCATTAATCGTTGTCCGCGCTCTGAAACGCAATTTTGACAACGCATAAGCGCCTAAAATCCCTAAAACAACCGCAATTCCCGCTGCAACCAGTGCGATGATAAAACTGTTTTTAAAATACGTCAAAAACGGGAAAATATCTGGGTTGAAGATGTCTAAGTAATGCTGAAACGTCCAATCCTTCGGGAAAAACGTTGGCGTCGTAGAAATCGCCTCTTTCGGACTCTTAAACGACGTCATCATCATAATCAAGAATGGAAACAGCGTAAACAACAGAAATAACACCAAACTCACATAAAAGACAATTTTCTTCGTCCGTTTTGTTTTTTTACTACTTACCGCCATTTAAATTCACTCGCTTTCTTGTAACCATGATGACCACGAAGATGATGATAAACAGAATCACCGAAATCGCCGATGCTTTGCCTAAATCATTGAACGCAAAGGCTGTTTGATACAAGTAAACCCCAAGAATATTCACCTTGTTCGTCAGCAAGTATACATCGGTAAACATGTAGAACATCCAAATCGCACGCAACGTCACAACCGTCGCCAACACTGGCATGATCGCAGGCAACGTCACAATTTTGAATTTATCCCAAACGCTTGCCCCGTCCATTTCCGCTGCTTCATAAAGCGATTTATCTACCGTTTGTAAAATCGCTAAAAACGAAATGAAAGCGTACGGGAAATAGCGCCAAATCGCGAATAACACGACTAAAATAAAACTCGAAACGGGGTTATCAAACCAAAGTGGTGCATCCTTCCAAAGATGCAAAATATCACCACCAACAAAATTGATAACACCATAGCTATTGTTAAACATGTATTTCCAAGCAAAAATCAACGAAATCGACGGCGTTACGTATGACAAAATAATGAGCGAACGCGCCGTTTTCCGGAATCTGAACTCCCGATTGAAGAAAATCGCAACCAGAAGCCCCATCCCTGTACTACCAACAACTACTAGAATTGTATAGCCAAACGTTAAAGCCAGTGACTTATAAAATTCCGCATCCGTTAAAATATCAATATAGTTTTGCAAACCGATGAACGTTGAATCCAAATTCGGATTGAGCGGTAACTCTAAAAAGCTAATTTGAATGTTTGAAATCATCGGGTACGCCACTAACACAAGTAATAAGAGGATACTAGGCGACAGCAGAGCCAGCGCCATTTTTGCATCCGAGCGTTTATATGCTTTTGTTTTCATAGTGCCTCCTTATTCTTAGTCATTAGATTCAGCCGTTTTCTGCGCTTTTTTAAGCTCCGATTCGACATTTTTGTCACCGACTGTTACATTATTCACCATTTTCGCAATAACTCCTGAGCTTGTAATATCACCCATCTTAGTAAAGTTTTTGCCGTCAACTAAACCGAAAATCTGAATGTCATTAAACGAATTCGCGATTTCTTCAGACAAAGCGCCAAACGATTTCACGACTTCATTATTTTTGTATGCTACGTTTTCGATAACGCCTTTATTTACGGGTTGCGCCCCACCTGGAGACATTAATACCCAGTTTGTCTGATTCTCAGGTTTTGATAGGAACTCCACGAATTTTTTTCCAGCATCTTTTTGTGCTTTATCCAAACCATCCGAAAGTGCCAGCGCCGAAACTGTTCCGTACACCGCTTTTTCTTTTTCTTCTGGAATGATGAATCCAATATTGCTTGGGTCCCCGTCTGTGAACACCGCTGGCAAAAGATACGTCGAATACATCGCCATCGGAGCTGTACCATTCATAAACGCATCCTTGATTTCCGTTACATCATTCGATCCAGGCATTGTATATTTCGACAATTCTTTATAAAATGTCAACGCCTGTTTCATTTCCTTCGTATCAATCGTAATGTTGCCCTTCGCATCTAACACGTTCGCCTCATTGGAAAGTGCAAACTGAGAAAATGCTTGCTCCGCCATCGCGCCTTCTGCTGTAGGAATTGCAATACCATATTTCTTATCCGCTTTATTCGTAAAATGCTTCGCGATTGTCAAAATATCATTCCAATTCTCCGGCTCTTTGAAATTCGCCGCAGCCAGTGCTTTCTTGTCATACCAAATACCTTGCACCCAGCCTGTAAGCGGGACGCCGATATAACTTTTCCCATTCTCAGAACGAACGAGGTTCAGCGCGCCTTCATAATAACTATCCTCGCCAACCTTTTGGATAACATCTTTGACCGCCGCTTGATCGATCAATTTATCTTTATCCATTACTTTCGCAAAATCCTGACTTACTTCCAAAACTTCCGGCAACACACCAGCTCGAGCCAACGTCACAACTTTTGTATTGAACGCATCTTCTTCTACTGGCACTTGTTTCACTTTAATATTTGGATTTTCCTTTTCAAATTTCGATACCAATTTCTTGATAACATCCAAACGTTCCTTTTCCACCGAGGAGTGCATAAATTCAATCGTTACTGCTTTATCATCCCCGTTTCCCGATGAACCGCCACACGCCGCCAAAATAACACTCATCAGTAATACAACGGCAAGTACAATCGACCCTCTCTTTTTCACCTTGAAACCCTCCTAGTTTTTGTTTGTTAGCCAACAGAATTCGTAAGGAGCAAGTATGATTGGAGCGCTCCCAGAAATCGGCTGATCTTTTAAAATATCCCAGTTTGCAGCGACATCACACGATATCGGCTGATCAGACAAGTTATGCAACACCAGAATACTGTCCCCTGAAGCATCTACACGCCTAATCGCAAAAATTTCTTTCCCTAAATCCACAACTTCCATCGGCACATTAGGATGGAACAAAGCTTGCGTTTTACGAACTTGAATCATTTCTTTAATTCCCTCAAAAGTGCGGTGCATCAATGTTTTCTCGTCCGCAAGTCCTGCTTCAATCTCCGAAATCGGGTATTTTTTACGGTTGATAGAGCGATTATGCCCCGTTTCCGCGACACCATCCAGATCATTTCGCGCGCCTAAAATACTTTGCACGTAAACCGCCGGAACACCAGGAATCGTCAGCAATATCGAGTGCGCCAACAAGAACCGTTGTAACCGCGTGTCATCATTGTCTGCCAAGCGATTCAATGCATCCATGTACGTCACATTAATCTCATACGGACTCTGCGTTCCATCCGGATTCTGCTTATACGAAACAAGCGCACCCTCCGCTTCCAAATCCGCCACCAAAGCCAAAATTTCCTTTTCCGGCAAAATTCCACGAATCGGATTTAAACCAATACCATCATGCGACGCGAGGAAATTAAAGAACGTAGCATCCGTTCCAGGCAACTCCAAATCACGCGCCCAGCCTGACAATGCTTGACCATTACCAGTATGTATCGCCTGCAAAACAAGCGGCGGCAACGGGAACTGATACACCATATGCGCCTCATCTTGGCCATTTCCGAAATAAGTAATATTGTCCTTATGCGGCACATTCGTCTCCGTAATCATCACCGTTCCTGGTGCAATCTCGTCCAAAACATCACGGAATAGCTTCACAATTTCATGCGTCTTTTCCAAATGAATGCACGACGTTCCCGGCTCTTTCCACATAAATCCGACCGCATCCAGCCTGACGTACTCTGCCCCTTCTTCCAAATAAAATGCCAACACATCCATCATTTTCAGCAACACTTTTGGATTACTAAAATTCAAATCAATCTGATCCGCACTAAACGTAGTCCAAATATGCTTTTTCTGTCCATTTGATAATTTAAATTCCGTCAAAACAGGCGTCGCACGCGGTCTAGTAACTGTCGACAAATCTGTTTCTGGCGCCATCGCCACGAAAAAATCAGCGTACTCCGGATCATTATTCAAGTATCCCTGAAACCAATCACTTTTTGCCGAAATATGGTTACAAACATAATCAAACATTAGCCGGACTGAATTCGATAGCGCGTTCACATCTTCCCAATTACCGAGCTTCGAATCCACCATTTTATAATCGATCACAGAAAAACCATCATCCGACGAATATGGATAAAACGGCAAAATATGCACTACCTCAAACATTTCTTTCAAGTAGGTATCATACATTTCCCTCAATGTCCTCAGTGTCGGCTCCTGCTCTTTAAAAAACTGATCGCCGTATGTAATCATAACTACATCGCGCTGATCCCAGCCTTGCTTCCGTTTCCTCACATTCGCTTTCGCTCTAGATACACGTTCACGTATCTCTTTTTCAATAGATACAACGCTTTCACTTTCATATATACTTTCTAAACGCTTTAAAAGAATATCCATTTTAGCCTCCTTTTATGGTACCGCTCCCACAAAAATGAGTATATTACAGAAAGCGCTTTCTGTCAATAGTATTTTTTCTGATACGATTACTATCCCTTGTAGAAAGCGAATTATGTCATATTGGACATCTTTACCACAATTGAGTAGAATAGAGTTTATAAAGATGGGAACGGTCTCATCAAGATATATACAAGGAGGACAAAGAATGGGAGCCACCATTTACGATATCGCCCGCCACGCAGGCGTTTCAAAATCTACCGTTTCACGAGTATTGAACAACCAAGCAAATATATCGAAAGACTCGAAAAAGCGTGTTTTAGATGCCATCGAAGCATTGCAATATAGACCCAGCAAACTGGCACGAGCACTTACTAGCTCAGGCTTTGATGCTATTATGGTCATTTCCAACCGGCCAACAAAGACCACAGCAGGAAACCCGTTTTTCTCAGAAATCATTCATTCCATCTCCGCGATTGCCGAAGATGAAAATTTTGATCTCATCCTACAAACCTCTCGCAATACTGACGACGAGCTCGATAAATGCATCACTAAAATTAAAGAAAAAATGATTAAAGGTATTATTATGCTCAGCTCTCCTGCTGACGAATCTTTCTTCGAGAAACTAGATCCATACAATATCCCCATCGTTGTAACTGGAAAGATTGATGGTAATTATACCAACGTCTACTCTGTGGATACCGATAACTTCAAAGACTCCTATGAACTTACAAACTTACTTATCCAGCACGGGCATACAAATATAGCTTGTCTGCATGCACCGCTGAACTATCACGTCTCCATTGATAGACTAGCCGGTTATCGTAGCTGCCTATTCGATCATAATTTAGATATACGCCGTGACTGGATTTTAGACAGCGGCTACACCGCCGAAGATGCATATAATGCCGCAAACCAGCTACTTTCTCATCGAGATCGACCGACTGCTATTTTTGCCACCGACGATTTAAAAGTACTCAGTATATATAAAGTCGCTGCCGATCACGAGTTATCCATTCCCCAAGACCTGTCTATTGTTGGCTATAACGATCGTGTTGTCTCAACATTCCTATCACCACCACTGACCGCGATTGATATCCCAACAAAACGCCTGGGACAAACGGCAACCGAATTACTTTTCCACCTAATCCAACAAAGAGGTGCACAAAACAAAAATACCATTATCGACACGAAGCTCATTAGCGGCGCGTCCATTATTCAATTGAATGCCTGAAGAAACGCTGGATAAGATGTAGCCACTCACTAGGTTACATCTTATCCAGCGCTTTATATTTCATACATTTCTCCTACATCTTTAATCAAAATCGAGTGATCCGCCACTCCCGATAGAATTCGATAAACCTCTAGCAATTGTCGATCTTCGTGATAAAGATAAAAAACAGTATATCGATCAAAACTGGCTCTGCGATATGGCTTGGAAATAAGCTTCCCATTGTCATATAGCTTCCCAAGCATTGGAAAACTCGCTAAGTTTAACAGTAGCAACTCTATACCTTCGCTGAACTTCTGCGCTGCTTGAAATTGGCATAAGTCCTCCACTAAATAAAGCGATATTCGATCATAATCGAGGCTAGCATGCTTAGAAAATCTTATCTTCACAGTTTCAGTCATACGCTATTACCACTCTGTTGCAGGCTTCATTCTCACTCTTCTCTTCACTTCTTCCCAAGAGAATGTATCCCCACTTGCAAAATCGTTTTCTGCTTCTTGAATCTTCTCGTTAATTATCTCATCCGTCAGGGCTATCCAGCTATGTTCATAGGCAAATTTGGTAGCTGTTTCGTTGATAATGCTATCTTCCATGCTTGATGTCATATCATTTGCACCTCCATTTTTATTATCACCATCATAACACATTTCACAGCACTTTAAAAGCATTTCATTCATTTTGTGTCAAATTCGTTTTTTCAACTAGTTCCTCACTTTTCTACCCCTTACAAAAAAACGACACCCTAAAAATCAGAATGCCGTCTTCCAGTACTTATATTTTTTGAGTCATTACGTGAACAACATGCTCTTTATTCCCGTAAGTTCGCTGTTTCTCTTCTTCCTTCTCAAATCCAAGGTGCGACCAGAATCCAATCGCCTCTGCATTCTCATCTAAAACACCGATACGCAAGGAGTCTGCTCCCCCGTCCGTCGCCCAATCTTTAATCACTTTATAAAGAACTTTCCCAAAACCACTTTCTCGTTCTTCTGGAATAAGCATTAATAAGCCAATAATCCATTGTCCCTTTCTCGGGAAATCTGCAACAACATCAATAAGCCCAATTGGTTTATCTGCTTCATCAAGTACAGCCATAACAAATTTGTCATGCTTTGTTTTTCCCTCTGGAATCTCCGTAATAATGGTATGCGCATTTTCTCTCGTTGCGCCCGATCCTTGCTCCATTAAAAAGTAATCCTCACATTTTGCGCAAACAGCCTCCGCTAGCGCCACATCATTCTCCGTCAAAAACTTCACATGATAATTTCTTTTCTTCTCCAAATCTCTCACCATTCCCCAATTTATTTCGTCACAGCACGTGTTTCATACTGACACATTTCCTCGTAAGTCTCAATACTCATCACTACCATATCTCCATGCCCATTCTTCGTCAAAAAAATGGGTTCACTACGTTCGTGGACAATTTTGGAAATATCAGTAAAATTATTTCTTAAATCAGAAACCGGTCTAATTTCAGGCATTTCCTTGCCCTCCTTATCATAATATTATCATTATTATATCATAATTATGATATAATAGCTAGTGAAATATACAAAAAAACAGCCGATAATCTTCCATCAGCTGTTTCCGTATTCCTCCAATTCAATAAGCACCCTCTAATATCAAAACACTGTTTCCTTCTGGATCAGCACACCGAAGCTCCTTGCCGCCCCAATCCGCTAAAAATGGTGGTTGAATATCCACACCATTAAATTTCAGCATTTCATAGGTTTTATCTAGATCCTCAGATCGAAAAACAAATTCCGTAGGGCCTTGCGTCGCTACGTCATCGTTCTCCTTACTCCAAACGATAACACCAGGTGCTTCCCGTGAAAAAGCTAATTTTGCTCCATTGTAGGCACCATGCCCTTCAAAAACAAGTGGCACACCCAATTGTTCACTATAGAAGCGCACAAACTGTTCCGGATTACTCACTGCAATATTAATACCTTCCAAACCTTTAATCATATTATCTCCTCCAACTAACTTTATTATCATTTATTTCCCTAAACATTCGAGCCAAAACTAAAACAGTTAACATTTTGTTTTAGCGCACAGAACGAGTATACTGGAACTGAGGCACAGATTGCCGATATTTTATAGAAAACTAGGAGGCTATTCGACATGAGCAAGCAAACAAATAAAACGGTTCTCATCATGAACTTCGAAACAGAAAGCAAGTCCTATCAAGCATTCTCAGAAATTAAAACACTCCATACAGAAAGAAAAATTCGCGGGGAACAAATGGCAGTCGTAGAGCACGATCATAACCATAAAATAAACGCGAAAGACTTCCTTGACTTCACAGGTGGCGACAAAAACATGAAAGGTAGTCTAATCGGCATGCTTGTTGGTATCTTGGGTGGCCCGCTAGGCGTTCTCCTTGGTTGGATGACCGGTGCTATCATCGGCTCAACACAAGATGCTAAAGAAATTCGCGATGCAATGAACGTCTTCGAGAAAACATTGGAAACGATCCCCGAAGATCAAACCGGTGTTATCCTCATCGCCGAAGAAGAACATAACGAATACATTAATGATCTAGTAAATAATAAACTAGGCGGCCGCGTCATCCGCATGGACGAAGCGCTGGTATCTCACGAAATCAACGAAGCAAAACAAGCTGAAAAAGAAGCACAAACGAGCGCTAAAAAACGTTGGTTTAACAAAAAAGAAGATTAAAAACTTGGCCCAGCATGCTACTTTTATGCTGGGTTTTCCTATGCTCCTTTATATAAAGAAATCAGCAAATCCTCCACACGTTGCATATCAACCTGCTCCGGAAGATTCGTCTCTCTGGCTGCCTGTTCAAATTCCACCTGCAATACCGCTACCCGATCAAAAATTTCCGCAAAAGATAGCTCCCCTTTTCGAATGGCGATTAACAAATCATGCTCTGCCACCCGCTTCGTTATAATTCCTTTATCTGCCAAAATATCCCTGCCAGTCACAAGCATTCTAACCAAATGCATCGCATGCTTATACAAGCGCGGTAAATCCTTAGGCTGGTCCGCTTTTCCCAATTTTTCATATGTCCGCATCGTCCCCTGCAGCTCTCCATATATCCCTATAAAATCTCGCAGTGGATACCCAGATAGCTCAGCATCCATGACAATCTCGGTATTTTCCATTCGCAGTTTCAACCCATCAGGCCCCATGATTGCATATTTCGATTCTATATTGCTCATTTGTTTCTGCAACGTTTCTAATATATGCTGTTCCCGAACCGCATGTGATTCTTCATTCCGGACTAATGCATTTTGTAATCTCTTCAATTGCGCATTCGCGTAGTTTCCAAATGTTTGCTCAATCCGCTTAGATAAAAATAATTCTGCATGACTTCGCACCATTTTCCCCGCCTCCGTGCAAATCACAATTTCAGCTTCCTCCACACCAAGCAATTCCAAGACATTCGGATTTCCTTGAGCACATAACCTGATAAATTTCTGCGCGCCAAAAATAACGGTATCTGTCTCCTTCTCCTCAAACTGTTCAAAAGTATGCAGTCCCAACAAATAACGCTCATCTTCTATTAAAAAACCTCGAAGATCTAAATCACTTGTCGCAACATTCGTACCATAGCCATGCGAACCGCTAGCAACCAAATAAGCAAGGCCCTGCAAATCTCTATTCTCTCGCAAAAAATCATATGCCGATGTCTTCACCATTGCGTGATACTCCACCAAATCAACCAATCCTTTCCGCCTATTATTCTCTATACCTAAATTATAACAAAAAATCCATACCTAAAAATAGTTTTTATCCCAGTAAAAATATCTTGACTTTAAATGCTAATCAGGGTATTTTAAGTATAACCAATTCCTACTTATCGAGTAAGAATTACAAGAAGATCTATGAGAAAAGGGGAGAAAGTATGAAAAAAAGCATCTTATTCATTTTTACATTGGCCTTAATGTTGGTATTAGCAGCTTGTGGCGGTTCTGGAAGTTCCTCGGATAGCGCAAGCGGCTCTAAAAATAATAACGCTATTATTATTGGTGTCCCTGGTGACCCCGAAGTTGTTAACCCTCTCTATTCCAGTGACCGAGTGTCTCTAACTATTCAACAAGCCCTCTACGCACCACTATTTTGGGAGTATGATGGTAAGCCTGCTCTAGCTGATAAACTAGATATTTCTCCTGACAGTTTAACGTATACAGTAACACTAAAAGACGGTCTAACTTGGCATGATGGTAAACCACTAACTGCTGACGACGTTGTTTTCAGTGTTAATTCGATGATTGATGAAAAACAAAACAGCCCATTCCGCGGAAACTGGGTCTTTAATAACAAGCCAGTCAAAGTGGTAGCTGAAAATGCAACTACCGTAAAATTCACGTTACCACAAGTAGCACCAGCATTTGAAAATACACTAAAAACTTTCTACCCAATCCCAAAACATATTTTTGATGGCGTTGCTGATATTGGAAAAAGCGATAAAAATAACGCTCCCGTTGGCTCCGGTCCATATAAATTTGTAAATTATAAATCAGGTGAGTACTACTCATTAGAGAAGTTCGATAATTACTTCGATGGCAAACCAAAACTTGATAAAGTAACATATCGCATTACTAAAGATCAAAATGCTGCCAATCTTGCTTTGCAAAATGGTGAAATAAACCTCAAAGCAATCCAACCTGCCGAGCGTAATAAAGTAGAGAAAGCAAGTGATGTCAACATCATCACATACCCAGAAAATCGACTTAGCTATATTGCTTTCAACCAAAATGTGAAGGCTCTGAAATCGAAAGACTTACGCCAAGCTATTTCCCTGACATTGGATCGCAAAGACTTGATCGATGCTGCTTACGGTTCCCAAGAATACGCAAAACCAGCTAGCTCTTTCTTAACAGAGAACACGAAATTCTTTACCGACAAAGTCGAAACATACAATCAAGACTTAACAAAAGCTAAGGAACTGTTAGCTAAGAGTGGTTATAAATCTTCTGATAAACTAAACATCATCTACCTAAATAACAGCAAGGCCCAAGAAAGTATCGCGCTTTATGTTCAAGAACAATTAAAATCCATTGGTGTTTCTTTAGAACTAAAACCAACAGATCCAACTGCAATGAATAATATCACACTTGATCGCAAAAGCGACGCCTACTCCTTGATGCTCGGTGGCTATATCATGGGTAATGATCCTGATCCATATAAAACATTGTATATGACTGGCGAACCGTACAACTACATGAACTACAGCAATCCTGCACTGGATAAACTATGGAACGAGGGCGCCGTTACCGCTGATGAGGCAAAACGTCAAACTATCTATGAACAAATTCAAACAACCATTGCTGATGACGCTGTTATTTACCCAATCTCTTATGACAACGCAGTCCTAGCAATCGGCAAGCAATATCAAGGCACAAAAGAAGCAACACCGCAACCTGTAACCATGTTCCGCGATTTGTCCAAGCTTTATATTAAGTAAAACTGGCCTCTCGCATGCTATAATAGCCTAATGTGTATAAATGAAAGCCCCAAACTGGTAGGAAAGCTTATTTTTCCTATCGGTGAGGGCTTTACGTTGTTTAACTATACTTTCTTGTTAGGGGCTTGTCTTCATGATACAAACAATATTCAAACGTGTGTTACAAACCATACCGATGCTCTTCATCATTTCGCTTGTGTCATTCGCATTGGTTCAATTGGCGCCTGGAGATCCTATCTCTTCTTTTGTTACGCCAAACATGAATCCCGATGACGTGGAACGAATACGTCAAAGCCTTGGACTCGATCAGCCCATTTACGTGCAATATTTTAAATGGCTAGGAAATGTGCTACAAGGTAATTTCGGGTACTCCTTGATTAATAACCAGCCCGTTCTTGGACAAATTATAGAACGACTCCCTGCGACCATTGGTCTAATGGGCACTGCGCTATTTTTCACGCTATTATTTTCTATTCCACTCGGATTGATTGCCGCAGCCTATGAAAATACAAAACTAGATCGTGTTCTAAATGCGGTATCTTACGTTGGTATTTCCATCCCGATTTTTTGGTTTGCCATGATTTTGATTGATGTCTTTGCGATCAAATTGCAATGGTTGCCAAGCCTTGGAATGCGTACAATCGGTGTAGAATCTTTCTGGGATGTAGCAAAACACGCTATACTTCCAGTGACCGCGCTCACTTTTCAAGGTTGCGCCTCCTATTACCGCTATGTTCGCTCCAATACGATTAATCAGCTTAAAGAAGAATACGTCTTGTTCGGCTATGCCAAAGGGCTTTCCAAAGCACAAATTATGCAGCACCATGTCTTGAAAAATTCGTTGCTTCCCGTTATCACTTTACTCGGTATGTATTTACCGCAAATCATTACTGGGGCGTTCATAACCGAGAGTGTCTTTTCTTGGCCAGGTATGGGATCGCTTGGTATAAATGCGATTTTTCAATTAGATTATCCGATGATTATGGCTATTACCATGTTCTCCGCCCTGTTACTCATTATCGGTAACTTGCTTGCCGATGTCGCCTACACGATTATCGATCCGCGTATAAGGGAGGTTAGCTAATCATGATGAAAGCCGATTTTTCTAAATTCACTAAACCAAAAAATGTTCAGCCTCCTGAAAAGGCACAATTACCACGTGAACGTACATTCTGGCATTTCCTATTGAGCGAAAAGCGTGGACTCTTTGCTATTGGTCTATTAGTCCTGTTAGCCTTAGCTTGTGGCCTGGCTTTCCTGTCTCCGTATGACCCGAATGCGCTATCGATTCAAGATAAACTGTTGCCGCCTAGTTCCTCGCACTGGTTCGGTACCGATGATCATGGGCGCGATTATTTTACACGTGTCCTTTACGGAGGCCGAGTATCATTAACTGTTGGTTTCCTCGCTATGTTAATTGCCCTTGTTGTGGGAACGGTCGCGGGAACAATCAGTGGTTATTTCGGTGGTATTGTAGATAGTTTATTGATGCGTTTCTTAGATATCTTTATGTCAATTCCAGCATTTTTCTTGTTGATGATCTTAAATGCTTATTTAACTCCTGGTATTGGAAATATCATCTTGATTATTGGTCTTTTATCTTGGATGGATGTCGCTCGGATTGTACGCGCGGAGACACTATCATTAAAAGAGCGAGAATTCATCCTGTACTCTAAGTCCAGTGGTGCGGGTGTTTGGCACATCATCATTCGACATATCATCCCAAACGCGATGCCTTCTATCGTTGTTGCTGCCTCGTTAAATATTGCAGCTGCTATTCTAACCGAATCTGCCCTTAGTTTCTTGGGACTTGGTGTACAACAACCTAATTCGTCTTGGGGGAGTATGCTAAACAACGCGCAGAGTTATATCGGAGATGCTACTTATTTAGCACTCTTTCCTGGCGCCTTGATTCTACTTACGATTCTGTCGTTTAACATTCTCGGCGATGTGTTCCGAAAAGGCTTGGAACCTCGAGATATTCATAAATAATGATTATGTACAGCCGGAAAGCGTGGTTTTCGCCACATTTTCCGGCTGTTTCTTTATTTTACTTTCAATTCGATAACATCTGCTCTCATTTCGTTAACGGCTTGTTCAATAATTTTAATTTCACTGGCGAGTTCGCTCAAATTATCAATTGTTTTTTGGTAACGCTCTTCCCGCTCGTCATTCTTCCGCATCATCCAGACAAGCAATGCTACAAATAAGATGCCAAAGGTGATCTCGGTTGCGTTAGCCACTAAATTCTCTAATCCCGTAATAATCACTTCCAAACTGTAATAGTTTTTCTTCTCCATCTCCATCTCCATCATACCCCCATTTTAGTATGATATTCCTTACTTTTGTTAGCGAACTAGCGTTGCTTGATTCTGCACTTTCTCCGCAAGATACGCTTCTAATAAATCTTCTAACGCGCTTTTCTTAAGTCTGTAAAAATGCGATTCACTCCACCCGATACTCATATATACCTCAATATTGGTCTGCTTCTTTCGTGACATATACTTTGTTATAATGACCTCCCGTTGATCACTATTTAACTTATTTATCGCATCTGTCACTCGTCTAATTTCGGCATATGAAGGTGTTTCTGCGATTTTTTTGGTTAGCCTCAAGCCATTTTCTTTCGTGCGTCTTGGCATGCTTCGCTTTGGTAGGCTTAATAATAATGTGTGGTACTTGAATAATAAACGCTCGGCTTCTTTGCATTTGCTCATTCATTATGCTCCCCCTAGGACTGCTTTATTTTGGTTAGAATCATTTCATAGAGTTCATTTCGCTCCTGTGCATTCCATGATGCTAATTGTTGTTTAGAGTATGTTGAGTAATAGCTGATTAAAGATAACTGTGTGCGCATAGCGCTCGCTTCCTCATCATTATTTTCTAGTTTTACTTGTTCTTTTCTCAGATTTTTGATTTTACGACATATGAAGCATTTGCGATTGCATTTATGAAAGGTAACCGCTTGTTCATTGTGAAAATCAACTAGCCGCGAGAATAGAACGTTGATTTCTCTCTGTCTTTTTTTATTCATATTCCTCTCTCCCTTGCCCCATTTTTAAGGAGTAACCTTACTATAAACTCCTCTGAAACCGAAGTCAAGGAAAAAACGAACACTTGTTCTGTGTCGTTTTTTTAGTTGGCTGTATAGCTAGGTTAAAGCGGTTTATTTTTTTATAATTTGGGAGTTTTTTTGAATATTTTATGCTATAATAAAAGCATTAATGTTCGAAAATTAACAGATGGATGGAGATGCTTGCATGGCTTTTGTCGAAATGGATCGGATCTATAAACGCTACCAGTTAGGCGAGAAAATAGTGACGGCAAATGATGGGATTACATTTCAAATAGAACAGGGCGAATTTGTTATTATTGTCGGGCCTTCTGGTGCTGGAAAATCGACAGTACTCAATATTTTGGGTGGCATGGATATGAGCGATGAGGGGCATATTTACATTGATGGGACTGATATTGCGGCATTTAACGCAAAGCAATTGACGGGATATCGGAGACAAGATGTTGGTTTTGTATTCCAGTTTTATAATCTGGTGCCTAGTTTGACGGCGAAAGAGAATGTGGAACTGGCAACGCAAATATCGCCGAAAGCGCTGGATGCTGAGTTGGTTTTGAAGCAGGTAGGACTCGAAGAACGGATGGATAACTTTCCGGCGCAACTTTCTGGTGGGGAACAGCAACGTGTCGCCATTGCGCGTGCGCTTGCGAAACAGCCAAAGTTACTGCTATGCGATGAGCCTACGGGAGCACTTGATTATAACACCGGGAAATCGGTTCTAAAATTGTTGCAGGATACGTGCCGGAATACTGGTACGACAGTGATTGTCATTACGCATAATACAGCGATCACACCAATTGCTGACCGGATCATTGAGATTAATAATGCTAAAGTTCGCGATATAAAAATCCAAAAAAATCCAGTTTCGATCGACAGCATTGAATGGTAAGGAGAATCAGATGAAAAAAGCATTATGGAAAGACATATGGCGAGAAATCGCAAAATCTAAAGGACGATTCATCTCGATTTTCTTACTGATCGCGCTAGGTGTAGCCTTTTTTGTAGGCTTGAAGGCAACTGGACCCGACATGATCCATACAACCGATAAATACTACGATTCGCAAAATTTGATGGACTTACAGGTGCAATCGACATACGGTTTGAATAAAGAGGATATCGCCATTTTAAATGACGTTCCTGGTGTGAGAGATGTGCAATCAGGCTATACGGCGGATGTGATGTTTCGGGATTCGTTACTGATTACGAAGGTTTTTTCTTTATCGCCAAACAATTTAGTCAATAAATATACGGTTGAGCGAGGACGCCTACCACAGAAAAGTGGCGAAATCGCGCTCGATTCGGTCAATAAGGCAACAAGCCGTTACAAAATCGGGGACAAGCTTACGTTTGTGAATAGCGATGGAAGTGCTATAAAGGGGAAATTCCACACCACGACTTTTACTGTGGTTGGAACGGTTTCCTCGGCTGCATACATTGAGAAAGGAACCCGCGGAACATCCACGATTGGGAATGGACGTGCGGATATTTTTGCGGTGATTCCAGAAAGCGATTTTGACGCGAAGTATTATTCGACGGCACTTTTGACGTTTGATAATACGGCTGATGCGGAGGCTTACAGCGATGAGTATGATTCGGCAATGGAGCGCAACGTGGCGCTTGTGAAGAACGCCTTGAAGGGACAGCCAAAAGCAAGGCTCAGCGCAATTCAGGCCGATGGGCAAGCAAAGATTGAGGATGGAAAACGGGAGATTGCAGATGGTTTGGCTAAGCTTGATCGAAATCAGCAGAAACTAGATGCTGCGCGCGCGAAGCTTGATCAAGGTTGGACGGAATATGCGGACGGAAAACGCGAACTGGAAACGAAGTTGGCGCAAGGTCAGGCCGAGATTAACAGAAATGAAGCCAAGCTTGCGAAAGCGAAGAAAGATATCGCTACCGCAGAACGCAAAATAAAAGATGGGCAAGCCCAAATTAGCGATGCGCAAACACAGTTAGCAGAGGCGCATCAGGAGCTCGAAGACGCGCAATTGACGCTTGATGATAGCAAAACACAACTTGCGATGGTACAGCGCTTTTATGATGCTGTGAAGGACTACACGCTGGGTGATATTCCAACTGTAGACTTAGATCCAGAAACGCAGCAAGAAATTATCGACAATGCGGATATGTTTAACCCTGAACTCGGTGACTATGTGCAAGACTATTTTGATGGGACACTTTCTGAAGCGCAGTTAAACCGCTTGAAAACAGAAGCATCTCGACAATTAACGCGTGCCAATAAAGAAGTGGCAGATGCACAACTTGAAATTAACCGAAATCGCCAACTACTCGCGAACAAAGAGCGTCAGTTAGCTGAAAAGAAACGCGAATTAGATCAGGCAAAGGTGAAGCTTGCGCAAGGCAAAAAAGATTATGCAAGCGGAATGGCTCAGCTAAAGAAAGGGAAACAACAACTAGCCGACGCCAAAACAGCCGGCTATGCCAAGCTTGACGATGCCAGAGCTCAATTGGACAATGCTGAATCAGCATACGCCACCAATTTAGCAACTTTTGAAAAAGAAAAGAAGAAAGCTCTTGCAGAAATTGCAAAAGCAAAGAAAGATCTCCAAATGGCGCAAGAAAAGTTAGACGCTCTCGAATTACCTAAGTATTTTATTAGTGATCGAACGGACAATCCTGGTTATACAGAATATAAAGACAATGCGGATCGGATTGCCTCACTTTCTACCGCTTTCCCGGTGTTTTTCTTTCTAATTGCAGCGCTTGTTTGTTTAACGACAATGACGCGGATGATTGAGGAACAGAGAACGCAGACTGGGACGCTAAAAGCACTCGGTTATAGCAATGCCGATATTATCGCTAAATTCCTTGTGTACGGCTCGCTCGCAAGCTTAGCCGGGACAGTAATCGGGCTCGCAATTGGTTTTCAAGTCTTCCCGCAGATTATTTTTGTTGCTTATGGCTCCCTTTATAATTTGCCAGCGCTTGATATTTCATTTTATTGGAGCTATAGCTTGATTTCGCTTGCCGTTGCACTGTTTTGTACCACTTTGACAGCTTTTGTGTCGTGTCGCGCGGAATTGCGAGAAAACGCTGCTTCCCTGATGCGCCCGAAAGCTCCAAAAAACGGGAAACGGATCTTGTTGGAACGCGTGCCTTTTATCTGGAAGCGAATGAATTTCACAAGTAAAGTGACAGCGCGCAATATCTTCCGTTATAAACAGCGAATGTTGATGACTATCCTTGGTGTGGCAGGCTGTACGGCGCTTCTACTCACCGGTTTTGGTCTCAAGAATTCGATTGGTGATATCGTGCCATTACAATATGACCAAATTATGAAGTATGATGCTGTGGTCGTTTTGGACAGCAATGCCACCAAAACACCGCTCAAAGACTACAACGATATCATCGATAATACGCCCAATGTTAAAAGCGCCCTCGATGTTGGTCAAAAAAATATGACGGCAGTCGAAAAAGGTGTCGCCAATCAAGCTCTCACTCTGATTACACCGAAGTCGATGGAGAATTTCAGCAACTACGTCACATTGCGCGACCGTAAAACCCACGCTCCCGTGCCACTTACGGATAACGGCGCGGTACTCTCGGAAAAGTTGGCGAAACTTTACGGCGTCAAACCTGGCGATTCTTTAACGATCAAAGACGGCGACAACCATCGCTACAAAATCAAGGTCACTGGCATCACAGAAACCTACGCGATGCACTATATTTACACGACGCCAACCTACTACCAGCAAGTTTTCCAAGACAAACCAGAATACAACACACAGCTGCTACAACTTAAAAATACGGATCAAAAATGGCAAGATAATTTTGCGGAAAAATTACTCATAAATCCAGCTGTGCTCGCCGTCACTTACACAAATACGGCAAGCAACGCATTCGGCAGCACGATGGACAGTCTAGATATCGTCATCATCGTCCTGATTATTTCAGCTGCGGCGCTCGCCTTCATCGTTTTATACAACTTGACGAACATCAACGTTTCCGAGCGAATTCGCGAACTATCCACCATCAAAGTACTCGGATTCTATCCAAAAGAAGTCACAATGTACGTTTACCGCGAAAACCTGATTCTAAGTTTGATGGGGATCGTAGTCGGTTTCGTACTTGGTACCTTCTTGCATCGCTTCGTCACATCCACAGCTGAAGTTGATATTCTGATGTTCAGCCCGACGATCCATGCGATGAGTTATGTATACGCAGCGCTTTTAACACTGCTGTTCTCAACGCTCGTCATGATCGTCATGCATCTCAAACTAAAACGCGTAGATATGATCGAAGCTCTTAAATCAGTTGAATAAACACGCGATTGCCGCTATGTTTCAGTTCTAGAAATATAGTGGCAATCGTTTTTTATCTGTCATTGTTCGCTATAAGCTATTATTATATGCCACGCATCGCACAAATCGTTCGACTTCTATCTGATGACTTTACCAAAGCGGAAATAATAGCCACTCCTTGCGCACCAGCTTTTCGAATAGCGGGTACGCGCTCTGTTGTAATTCCTCCAATGGCCACGATTGGCAAATCAATGCCCGCCGCTCGAATAGCAGACAGTAAGTCTAAGCCTGTCGTTTCTTTCGCATCTACTTTAGAACTCGTCTCAAAAATAGGCCCCACGCCAATATAAGCGAGTTGTTCGTAGGCCGTTGCCTCCACTGCCTGTTGAAAAGTGTTGATGGAAAGCCCTATTTGCATTTTCCCAGCGCATTTCGCAATCACATCACTAATGGCCATATCCTCTTGCCCCACGTGAATACCGTCTGCTTGGATTTCAAGCGCCAAGTCCACGTCATCATTGATAAAAAAGGGGACGTGGTATTCTCGGCACATTTGATGGCAAGATCTTGCAAGTTTTTCTATCTCAACTGGGTTTGATAGCTTTTTTTCACGAAACTGATAGCAGGTAATGCCTGATTGGAGGGCATCTTCTAGTATCGGAAGTAGCTCTCCGTGCGGAACATCTTGCGTGCCCGCGATAAAATAAACTTCTAGCATGTTCATTGTTGAAACTCCTTTCTGTGCGCCCAGTGGTTAGTTGGTCCGTGGCCGTGGCCGATGCCAAGCGGATGAGAAATAGCGCTTGTTATGAAGGTTTTAGCAGTACGAATGGCGTATTCTGTGGATGCTCCTTTCGCAAGTTCAGCCGTGATACAGGCCGAAAAAGTGCAACCCGTGCCGTGTGTTTGCTTCGTGTCGATGCGTTTCGTAGTCAGCCAGAACGAGTTCTCCCCATCTAAAACGTAGTCTCGTGATTCCTGCTTATCCTCGCTATGACCACCTTTCATAATGACGGTTTTAACGCCTAGTTTCTGGATTTTCTTCGCAGCCTTTTCCATGTGAGTGGCGGATTCGATCTGCATTTCTGCTAGGACCTCTGCTTCTGGGATGTTTGGTGTAACGATTGACGCCAGCGGCAGTAAGGCTTGACGGATTGTCGTGATGGCACCTTCACTTACAAGTGGCGCCCCTCCTTTAGCAATCATGACGGGATCGACGATAAGCGGTCCCCAGTCAAAATACTTTAATTTGGAAACAACTGTGGCGATATGCGCTTCGTCAACGAGCATGCCAGTTTTGACTGCTTTAATGGCGAAATCAGTATTTAGCGCGTCCAACTGCGCTGCTAAAATATCGATGGGGACAGGATGGATTGCTTCGACGGATTGCGTATTTTGCGCGGTAATCGCTGTGATGGCAGACATACCGAACACGCGGCGTTCTTGAAAAGTTTTAATATCAGCTTGGATGCCAGCTCCACCGCCACTATCGGAACCCGCGATTGTCACTGCTTGCGGAAACATTCACCGTACCTCCTTTATGTTCGCCAATTTTGCTTGATCGTGTGTTTGCCATGATGCTAATTCATCGATGAATGCAACGCGGAAAGAGGCTGGTAAAGATTGATCCAGTTTCCTAGCAGCGTATTCTGAGGCAAGCGCATAGCTCGCTGATGCTGTGACAGTCGCTTCAAAATAGTCCTCTGTGATGCCAACAAAAGCGCCAATCACGCAGCTAAGCAGGCATCCCGAACCTGTAATCTGTGGCAAAAGTGGATCGCCGTTTTGAATGGTGACAACGCGCTCACCATCTGAAATCGTATCCACTGCACCACTGATCGCAACTACCGTTCGGTGTTTTCGCGCCACTTTTAGCGCAATATCAGCAGCACGTTCGGCGTCACCAAAACCTGCGTCCACGCCTCGCGACTGCCACTGAACATCCGCGATACTCGCCAGCTCGCCAATGTTCCCGCGGATAACAGCAAACTGAATCTCCGCCAGTAAACGTCGCACAGTTTCCCGTCTAAACGTTGTCGCACCAACACCGACAGGATCTAGTATCACCGGTTTTCCAGCAGCGTTCGCCGCCTTGCCAACAAGCAACATCGCCGCTACCAAATCGGCATTTAGCGTCCCAATATTAATCACAACCGCGTCAGCCATCTCACCTAGTTCCGTCATTTCCTCTACAGCCGCCGCCATAATCGGAGATGCCCCAATCGCAAGCAAGCCATTCGCCGAATCGTTCGCGACTACAATATTCGTAATCGTGTGCACCAGCGGATTTCGCGTCCGCACATCCTCAATAAGTTGCCAATTCGTCATCCAAATCACTCCTTTCGCCCCACGTTTCCTGACGCAACCCCATTTCCCAAAATGCTAACTCCGCGTAACTACTAATCCGAAAATCATCCTGCATCGCCACCAACTCGCTGTCTGGCAGAGTTTTTGCAATCCGATCCAGCAAATCCACTTGGCGTTGCAACCCTTTCGCATACTCTGCGTCCTGATAAATAGCCAACCACGCCTGATATAGCGGATCCGGACTAACCTGCCCCGCGTACTGCTCCCCAATTTCCCGGTACAACCAATAACACGGCAAAATTCCCGCCAAAATCCGACCTAGCGACTGCGATCCCGCGATCCGATACATATGAGATGTATAATGATAAGCCGCCGGACTTGGCACAATCCCTTCCAAATCCGCCATCTCAATCCCCACCGCTGGATAAAATATTTCCCGCATCCGAAGTTCCGAATTCTCCAAAGAAGCCAGCGACTGACTGAGCTCTATCATCGCCCCATAATCATCCGCATGCGCAATACCCAGCGCGATTACCTTCACATAATGCGTCAAATAATAATGATCCTGCAACAAATAATATCGAAATGCCTCCCGCTCCAAACTCCCGTCCGCCAATCGCTTCACAAACAAATGATCCTTACTCTGTTGCCAAATTTGACGATTCTCCACATGTAATTTTTCCGAAAAACGTACCATTTCCAATTCCTCCTTTTTCCATACAAAAAAACGCCCTTTCTCGCGCCAACCATAGCGTAAGAAAAGGCGTCATGATATGTAACATCAAGTTCCCCAATACTTCCCTACGCGAGTGCTAACTCAACAGGTTCAAAGGGTCCATGAATTATATTCATATCTCGGTCTTAAGTAAGACTCCCCCAGTATAAAATTCGGAACACAACACGCATTCCAAATCCAATTATTCGTTTTTCCAACCCAAGTGTACCACAAATAAATCGCATTCTCCAAAAAATACGCGTTATTCACTGAAAAAATGGGTATGGTGTTACTAAGGGGAAACCGACATAGACCAGAGAGGAAGGGAAGTCAAATGACAATCTATCATCGGATTTTAGTAGGTGTGGACGGCTCCAATGAAGCAGAAGAAGCTCTAAAACGAGGTATCCAGATCGCCAAAAAAGATGGAGCAACACTCGGTATCGGCTTTGTCGCGGATGTTCGCCGAATCGCGCCATTGATCGACTATGAGCAAACATATGCCAAAAAAGCCAAAGAATACGGCAAAGGCCTCGTCGAAATTTATAAGAATGAAGCAGAACAGCTCGGCATCGAAAATGTAGAAACGTTCGTCAAATTCGGAACACCAAAAACAACTTTTGTGAAGAAAATGATCGGGAAATTCGATCCCGATTTAGTGCTCGTCGGCTCCACTGGGCTAACTCCAACCGAGCAATTTATTTTGGGTAGTGTCTCAGATTATGTGGCCTCTCACGCGCCCTGCGACGTTATCGTTGTTCGCGGAAAGAACTGGCGTGATCGCAAATCAACCGAATAAAGCAGCAAAACCAAGTGGACAATAGGCATACCGCTTGGTTTTATTTATGCTATACTACAACTATGAATACCTCTACATAGAAAGAAGGAAAACGCACATGCAAAAAGGAAAAACTCCGGCTTCGCTTTACTTATTATTAGTTCTCGTTATGGCGAGTTGGGGATTGAACGTAACGGCAACAAAAGTTTTAGTCGCGCATTTCCCACCGATCACCATGACGTCTTTTCGAATTTTCACGGCCGCCGTTGCCGTTTTTATCTTCTTAATCGCGATTGGCAAATTTAGATTACCGACAAAGCGGGAACTTGGGTTTATTGCAGTGGGAAGCCTATTTAATATCGTACTTCACCATTATTTTTTAGCGTCTGGCCTCACGATGACAACTGGCACGAACGGCGGACTCATTTTAGGGATTGGACCTATTTTGACGGCGGTTTTAGCGGCAATTTTCTTGCGGGAAATCATCTCTGGCGCGCAACTGATTGGCTTGATTTCAGGACTTCTTGGCGTGTCGCTCATTGTACTCACTGGCGGACAGGGACTTTCCGGCGCCTCACTCGGAGACATCTATGTATTTATCGCAATTTTGTCGCAATGCTTTAGCTTCATTATTATTAAACGTGTGTCTAGAACGCTTGATACACGCCTCATGACGGCTTACATGCTACTCATCGGTTCCGTTTTTCTTTTTGGTACGAGCCTCGTCGAAGAACCGAATGGCCTCGCGCAGATGGGTGGACATTCAGGGATGATGTGGCTACTCTTCCTCGCTTCCGCCATCTTTGCAACCGCATTTGGAAACCTAATTTATAATTATGCAGTCGGACAGATTGGCCCATCCAAAACAGCGATTTTTATGAACCTGAATCCATTTTTCTCATTGATTGGCGCTTCTCTTTTCCTCAATGAACAGATCAGCTGGATGCAAGTGCTCGGTTTTCTGCTCATTATCATTGGTGTCATTCTTGGTTCCGGTGCACTGCCAGAATTAATTCGCGCCAGGAAAAGAATACGCACACCGCGAAAAGTCATGGACGAGTAGACCGCTCATCCATGACTTCTTTCTTTTATTTTTCTCCATCTTTAAGATACGAATTTTGCTCAACGATAAATCTTGGGCGTTGCTTCACTTCCGAATAAATCCGCCCAATATATTCACCGACAACGCCTAGACTCATCATTTGCACCCCGCCGATCACCCAAATAGAGAGCATCAGCGACGACCAGCCAGCTTCAGCAGTGCCATTCAAATGCTGAATAAACGTATAAATACCAATCACAATCGCCACGACAAACATCAGCGCACCTAGTCCTGTCACAAGCCGAATTGGAGCCACACTAAACGACGTCAAGCCATCCGCGGCAAAAGCAAGCATCTTCTTCAAAGGATATTTCGACTCACCGGCAAAACGCTCTTTTCGATGGTAGTAGACTTTTTCCGATTTAAAACCGATCAGCGGCACGATCCCCCGTAAGAAAATATTATTCTCTGGAAACAGATTCATCTCTTGTAACGCCAAGCTTCCCAGCAAACGATAATCCGCATGATCTGGAATCAAATGAATGCCGAATTTCCCCATCATACTATAGAATAAATGCGCCGATCCCCGCTTAAATCGTGTATCCGTCTTACGCTCATCGCGAATTCCATAAACGACCTCATAACCCGCGCGATATTTCTCAATAAAATCTGGAATCACGCCCACATCATCTTGTAAATCCGAGTCAATCGAAATAATACAATCTGCGCGCCCTTCCGCTGCCTGCATTCCCGCAAGCAATGCATTTTGGTGTCCGAAGTTACGGCTCAATTTGACACCACTGACAAAATCATGCCTACTCATCGCATCCGCAATAATTTCCCAAGTGCGATCACGACTTCCATCATCTACAAACAACAAATCACTCGCCTCAGCGATCACCAGCTTATCCTTCATATCCCGCAAAATCGTTCCCAATTGCTTCATCGTCTCATGCAAGACCTCTTCTTCATTATAACAAGGAACGATAATCGTTAACAATGGCCTATCTCTCATCCAAGTCACCCCTACTCTACTTTATACAAATATATCTTCCACGCAGACTGATTATCATTAAAAACTTTTTCCAGATGCAACTTATTCTCGCTCGCATTATCAATCGGAACCGCTGAGAAAATATATTCGCCGCCCATCTCTTTAAACGCAGCTGTATTTAATTCCAGATTTTTCACGTGTTGCTTTGAATGCTTATCGAACAAATAATGCTTCCCAAGTTCCGCAACAAAAATATACACACGGTTACCCCAACCATCATAATAATCCTCGAGTAACGGACTCTTATCCAGTTCCTTCGCAATAATCTCGCGGAACTGCTTCTTATAACTAAGCGGATACGAGTTCACATAACCGTCCAACGTATAAAAACCATTTTCCTGCGAAATCGACGGATGGATTCCGATACTTGCCACCCGATAATCTTCTTGCGGCTTCCCAATATACGCTTTTATCTCTTGAAATTGATTTTTTGCGTAAAATTGATTGATCGAAGGCGTTCCTGCAGATCGATATAGAATCTCTGAATTATTCATAAAAGTCACGCCAAGTTGTAACACCAGGCCAAGAATCGCGAGCTTTTTCCACCAGCCACCCTTACTTGCAAAATAAACGAGCGCGAGTGCAAACAATCCATAAAAAATAAATGGCTGCAAAAAATGGAACCGCGAAAAATTAAACGAGCGCATAATTGAAATTTGTTCTTTGATTGGATTCCAAGCACCCCACCACCAAAAAGCGTACCAAATCGACAGTGAAAAATTCAGCGCTAATAGCCATAAAAAGATCTTTTGTCCGCGCCATTCTTTCTTCACAATGATCACGACTAGCGCTAGTAAAATCATTGGTAGAATCACATAAGTCGCAAGGGGCTGATCATGCGTATGCCCAATTGTAAAGTTTTTAAAAGTTAAGCGAATCGAGCCTAAAAAACTATTATTCGGTAGCGCAAACGCACTTCGCGAGTCCGGTTCATTGTCCTGCAAGAACATCTGTGAAATAAAGCGATAGTTAACGACGCAATACAGCACCGACATATAAGCCATACTGCCAAAAAAGCGCCAATTCCAGCCACGTTTTTTCACAATATCGTATACCCAAATGCAGGCAACGAGGAATAACAAGAAACAAAAACCAAGAATCAGGCTTGAATAAAACGGCAACAGCGTTAAAATCAACCAATTCCAGATGCTCTTTTTCCCTTTACGAATATTTAGAAAAGCCCATAATGCGAGCGGCATTCCAAGCGTACTGAGCATTCCTGATGGCCAAAATGGCGTCAGCGCAAACGCTACAGCTACAAATAATGTTATGTATTTTTTAGATGGATCTTTGATAACATAATCACGCAACCATAATCGCATCCCAATAAACGCAAAAATCCGCGTAATCAGTTGGCTAAATGCAAAGGCAAGTGGCGTCGGAAAAATCGCGTACAACCACACGATACCAACAAACTGCGAATCAAAGGCATCCCGTGGCGCTACACCATCTAACATTTGCGGAATGTTGCTCCCCGTCTTCGCTAAATAGTTCCCACTATTAAGTAACACGCGATACCACGTCATGTTGGAATCCAAATTATCATGAATCCGAATATGACTATTTCCTCCTAAAATAAATAATGGCGCCGTAAAAATAAGTATCAGCGTTATGGCAATCAACTCTTGCTTTCTCTCTACTATCCAATTTTTCAATTCTTTCACCTCTAAAAGCTATTTGTGTATGTCCTCCATTATAGCAATAGAAGCCCAACATCGCAAAAAAACACATTATAACATCGGCATCCTATTCTCATACCAACTTATCACAACGCGTCCCTAAGCAATACCTTATCGTCATTTAAAAATGGCTCCATTTCACTTCGATGCTTCTCCTCTTACAGTAAATACACTCTCGAATAATGCAAATAACCGGAAAACTCAGGGTTAGCGTATCCTATTTGCCATTCCGTAAATGCAGTAGCGACGTTGGTACATACTTAAATGTTTTATTCTGAATATCATGATAGAAAGATGCGGCACCACCACGATATTTCATTCCACACAAATGCATAAAATTCGTCTTTACCATATAGATGGAAAACTGCTTAATCTCGTGTTTTTCTTTATAGAAATAAATAACCCGCTTGTTGACAAAATGCTCTGTAAAAAATGCGTGCCCTGCTGTTAGTTGTTGTAACATAGGTCTTTTCTCCTTATACGTATATATAGAAAAGAAGGATAACTATCGCTACCCTTCTTTCCATGACAGGTTTTTCCGTTGCTCACCAACAGTCGTACTTATGCCTGACATTCATATCGAGTTGACCATGTGCCTGCCCACAGTCAGATAACCTAAGCATCTGTTCTTCTCTTAAATTTTATCACGCTACGCAACTATCTGCAAGTACATTTATACCCCTTACTGCTAGCATTTTCAACCCTTATTCCGTTATTTTCACCTGCATTTCGGAATCATATGTTTCGACACCATTGACCCGATAGCGCAACACAACTTTAGAATGCGAGGTTATATTATTCCCTTTCACATTGATTAAAAAGCTGCCATCACTATTCATTGTTGTGTTTTTAATTCCGATGCCATCGATAAATAGTCCTACAATCTGATAATGTCCGGTATTATTGTCTATCCTCCCTTTTATATTCGTATCTCCCACTGTATATGTTGCAAAACCAGTGTAAAAACTCCCAATAAACGGTATCGTTGGACTCGGAAGCGGCTCCGTTACCACTTTTAAAGTAGATGGCATGACAGGATTTAGACCTCGCGTCACATCCGTTTTTTTACTTCCACTATTCCCCCACAAAATGAGTTGATTCACCGCGTTAAAAGTTCCTGTATCCGCAACTGTCACCCAACCATTGATCTGTTTATCCCATATCGCTTGATTGTCCGTCACCGTCAGCAGCTCCACCGGGTTGCGAACTTCTATCATTACCTTATAATAATTGTCCACCAGACCATCAATGTTAAATCGGTTATTTTCAATACTTATCCCACGCGACTTATTGACTGCTCCACTCAAAATTCGTATCGGGTAACGCATCCTGCCACTCGCATTAAAATCATTGTTTTTAATAATGATATTTTTGGGTGTCGTCTTCACACCCTGGCGATCACGTTCATATAGAGCCATAAATGCAAAATTATCATAACTATCTAGTTGCACAAAATTGTTCGTGACTCGCGCATTTTCAGCACCAGAAAGGCGAATCGCCGTATACCCCGTCATGTTTTTCTGCAAGTCGGCATCGATACTACCCGCGATAATTTTTCCATCCTTATCCTGCTCCACCTGATGTTGCAATGGTAGCTCCAGTGCCATCTGGTCTTTCTTTTTTCGCTCAATATTGTTGATTTCGATATTGCTCGGATTATAGCGATCACTTCCCTCGCCGCTAATTAGCGTGTTGCTGTCAATCACAATGTTATTATTTCCAGCGCCATAACTATCGATACCGCCGTCTACCATCGATTTACGATCCTCAGGAGAATACTCCATATTCGCCGGCGCATAAAAATGTTGCTTGCCATAACGCTGCATCCAATCTCTAATCTGATTTCTCATGATACTAATCTGTTTCGTACCACTGCCACCGTTTCCGCGATACATCACAATGCCCGTTCGCCCCATATTTTCAATCACATTATCCTCAATTTGCATTGTTTGGCAATACTCCATCGCAATCCCACTTTGAAGATTCGAGTTACGGATTTGCGAACGCTTCACCGATCCCGACTTCACACCACCCAAATAAATAATCGAGTTCGCCTGTTCGTTACCATCCGCGATAATGTTGTCAATCTGAATATTATCCAGCCGCTCATAAGGCTCCGCCAGCGAAGTGCTATCGTCTTTATAATCCCCCGCCAAATTAATCAACGAAAACGCGTACTGATGGCCACTCATAATGACTGGATCGATGTCATAACGAATGCTCATATTCCGAATCGTCACATTCCTTATGTATTTCGGATTCGCCACATTCGCAGCCTCCGTCGTAATCCCCTGCTTTGGCGCTATAAAAACCAACTGACTCTGCCTCGGATCCGCCGTTTCCCCCTCTATCGTCACATTTGACGGCACCTTGAGCGTATTATCCATATAATACTTCCCAGCAGAAAATTGAATCGTCACATTCTCCCCACTCTCGTTAACCGCTTCCAAAATACGCCCCCAACCAGTAATGTTCGCCGTCGCCGCTGACCTATCTTCTTTTTTCAAGAATAAATCGGCCTGAATAACCTCCGCCGCGTCACCTTTTAAGCCACCCCACGCTAACCCAACAAAAAACACCAACACAAAAATAACATTCTTCCTTCTCATCAAAATATGTTCCCCCCAATATACCTTTACTCTCAAAAAGAGCTTGAATTCAAATAAAAACTCACTTTGAATACAAAAAGTATATCTCGGTCAGATCCAAGAAACAATCCAATTTCGCCATCAAATCAGCAATATCATCGAAAATCAGCTGTTTTTTCAAAAACTAACAAAAACTCACTTTCAAACAATCCCCACTCAAATTCTAACTAGTCCTCATCACTATTATTCCAGTGTACTTAAATCATTTCCTTCACAAATCCGCTATTTATCCCTAAATTTCCTAATTACTAAGATATGGCGTTTCCATGACAAAAAGCCCTTATAAGCTATACTAAGGACTTTTTTATTCTATTTCGCTAATTTTTTACTCAGAAAAAACGATAACAGCTCGGAATCTCGTTTTTCCTGCCATCATTTTTTCATAGGCTTCGTTAATTTTCTCTAGCGGATACGTTTCTATCATCGGTTTGATTCCTTGAAGTTTGCTGAATTTAGTTGTATCTTCGCCATCAACAGGAGTTCCACTATACCATCCTTGGAACGATTTACCGCCCCCAATCATGACTCCTGCTTGAATTTCAACAGGTTCTGCCGGCACAGCAACGTCTACTACTTTTCCATTCGGTGCCAAAATAGTCGTTAACGCCGAAATCGCCTGTGCGTTCGGTGCAGTTGCAAGCGCTACCGTCACACCGCCAAGGGCATTCACCGATTCTTGCCAGCCTTCTTTTGTCGTATCAAAATAATGATGCGCACCTAGTTCATGCGCCAATTCCGCACGTTCCTCACCACGTGCCAAAGCAATGACCTCATATCCGAGCTTGTTCGCGTATTGAATCGCCAAATGTCCAAGTCCACCAACACCTTGAATCGCAACCAAACTTCCAGCGCGAACGATGTTATTCCGAAGCGCATTAAACGTCGTAATTCCCGCACAAAGAAGCGGGGCTGCTTCCGCCGAATTTAGCTCCTCCGGAATCGCAACAACAGCATCATCCGGTGCAACCATGAATTCCGCGAAACCACCATCATAACTAATCCCACACGTCTGTACTTCCTCACAATTCGAAAAATCACCACGACGGCACGACTCGCAATGGAAACAATGACCACCATGCCAGCCAACACCAACCTTTTGTCCCACCGACCATCCCGTTACGCCCTCACCAATCGCGTCTACACGACCAACAACCTCATGCCCCGGAACTGCCGGATACATATTCTCCGGTAGCTGGCGCAACATGCTATCACTATGACAAACGCCGCAAGCCTCCACTTTAATCCGAACTTGATTTCTTTTTGGATTCGGAATTTCTCTTTCCACAATTGTATACTCCTGATTTGGCCCGTTCAGCTGTGCAACCTTCATCCCATCACGCTTCTTTCCTCATTTTTTTTAACAAGTTCAGTATACACCTTCTAGTTCACTCTAAAGCAAGTCAGAACGTTGCAAAATTGCCTAAAACACGGTATTCTGGAATTAATCGACAAGGAGGAGAACCAATGAAAATTATCCGTACAAAAACATATGATGAAATGTCCGAAAAAGCGTATGATGTCGTGAAGGCAGTTATCGATTCCAAAGAAAGCCCAGTTATCAATACAACGACCGGCGCAAGTTATGACGGTATGTTCGAAAAACTCGTGGAAGGCATCAATAATGATGAAATTGACATCGAAAAAGTATTTATGATGAACCTCGATGAATTTATCGCTCCACGCGAACAATCCTTTACAGTCTTCAACTACATGCACCAAAAATTCTACGACCAAATCAAGAAACAGCCACGTGAAATCGGTTTACTCGATGGAAGTTTGTCGAGCTTTGACGAAGAAATTGCGCGCTACAATAAGATTTTGTCAGCGAACAAACGTGATTTACAAATTCTTGGTCTTGGTGTGAACGCTCACTTAGGTGCGAACGAGCCTGGGACGCCATTTGACTCTCGCTTATTCCTAGCAGACAGCGATGATTCGACGATTAATAGCACGATGCTTTATTACAAAGTAACACGCGAAGAAGCGCCAGAACAAATGTTGACGCTTGGTCTTGCAGATATGATGGAGGCCGAGCAAATCCTTGTAACCGCCTCTGGTACAAGAAAAGCAGAAGCTGTGAAAGCAACGCTCGAAGGTCCGATTACAGAAGACTGCCCAGCATCAATTTTACAAAAACACCCGAACGTCGTGTTTATTATTGATGAAGCAGCAGGCTCATTACTGACAAAGTATTAAAAACTCAGAATCAGGGGTGAAAATATGGAAATCAGGCTATTAACTACAGCCGATGTCGACCAATACGTCCACATCCGGCTTCAAGCATTACAAGAAAGCCCAGCAGCTTTTGCGACAAGTTTTGAAGAGGAAAAATACACCGCTCTGCAAAAATACGAAGTTCGGTTTCAGTCACCATATTCCCTTACTTTCGGCGCTTTTTTAGCAGGCAAGCTAGTTGGTGTCGTGACATTAATTCAAGAAGAGCGCATCAAAACAAGACACCGAGCGAATATCGTCGCCATGTATGTCACACCTGAAACCCGTGGCAGCGGTGTTGGTAAAGCGCTTATTGGAACCGCAATCGAGCAAGCCCAGCGCTTAGAAGGCGTCGAGCAAGTGTATTTATCCGTTGTGACCTCCAATAGTCCTGCAAGAAATCTATATAGTTCACTTGGATTTAAAGTATTCAGCCTAGAAAAACACGCGCTCAAGATAAATAATGTTTATTTTGACGAAGAACATATGGTTTTATTTTTGAAGTAAGATCTGCTATTAAAGAAAGAGGGACTGATGTAGTTACTATCACAATGGAGATGGTAGTTACATTGGCCCCTCTTTCTTTATAAGTGAAGTGTGCTGACATCCTAGCATTTCCAATTACAAAAATATTGCTGCGCTAACCCAATAAACAATAGCCGCCAAAATTCCTGCACAGGGCAATGTAATCATCCACGTCACCAGCATATTCTTCCCAGTTCGCCAGTTGACTTCTTTCTTATGGTTTGCTGTCCCCACGCCCATCAGCGAACTGTCAATTACCTGCGTCGAACTAATCGGCAAATGGATCAGTGTCGCGCTCATAATGACCGAAAGCGACCCTAAATCTGCGGCCACACCAGTTACCGGTTCAATTTTCATAATCTTTGTACCTACCGTTTTAATAATTCGATAACCGCCAATCGAGGAACCGAGCGCCATCGCGGCAGCACAGCTTACTTGCACCCAAAACGGGATCGTCGAATCTTTCTGCAAACCACTCGCAATCAAAGCCAACGTAATAATCCCCATCGTTTTTTGCGCATCATTCGTACCGTGAGCGTAAGCCTGCATCGCAGTTGTCCCAATCTGGGCAATCCGAAAACGGCGATTCGTCTGCACCAACTTCTTATTTCGAAATAGAAATTTGAACAGCGAATAAATCCCGTAACCCACCGAAAAACCTATAACTGGCGAGATAATCAGCGCAATAATAATCGTGGTGAAGCCGCTCCAATTGAGGATACCAAAACTCCCCGCAGACGCCACTGACGCCCCAGCAATCGATCCGATCAACGCATGCGATGAACTACTCGGCATCTTCGCAACCCATGTCATCAAATTCCAGATCACCGCCGAAATCAACGCACATAAAACAACAAATTCCCCATGCTTCAAAGCAAATGGATCGACAATACTCGATGTCAGAGCCACCGCCACACCTGTAAACGAAATCGCACCGAAGAAGTTCATGACGGCCGCAATCCCAATCGCAACGCGCGGTTTCAGTGCTCGTGTCGAAATACTCGTCGCCACCGCATTCGCAATATCATGAAACCCATTTATAAAATCGAAGGTCAAGCCCACAATCACAATAATAATCGTAATTAAAATCACCGAATCCATCTAATATTCCCCTAATCTGCACGCTTTTATTTTTATATACCCTATTTTGCGCTTGAAAAAGAGTTATTTCAAGTTTTACAACCTAAAAAGCAACGCTAAATCCGTCACCTTCCGAATTTAGCGTTGCTTCATTTTTATTTTGAATTGTCTGCTGATATTACAGGGCTTTTGCGATTTTTGGAAATTTGCTCATAGGCGTATCCCATCTCAAAGATTGATTCATCTGCTTTATTCGGCCCAACAAACGTCATACCGACCGGCTGACCATCTTTTTCATAACCAGCTGGGATGGTCAATTCAGGATTTCCTGCGATCGGCACTAAAAATAAACTATCGGCATTTAGATCAACCAGCGCATCTAGTTTATTCGAGGTCAACAGCGATTCGATACGCTTATTCGCCCTTTTAATTAAATCATTGGCACGCTGATCGATACTCGCTACTGTGGCCTCATTTTTCTCCGATTCCTCCAAGTTTCCTTGACCATACTTCATGTTCCTCGCCTCATCTAACTTATTAAACGCAATAATTGCTGCCAAATCCTTCATAGGCGCCTGATTCTTCTCCAAAAATTGATTCAAATCCGTTTTAAAATCGGCTTTTAAGATATCATTAAATGCGGTGAAATCTTGCTGGTTTTCTTCTAGTTTCATTCCTTTTACAACCGTAGCACCTGCTACCTCCAGGTCTGATATGATTTTTTTAGAAATGGCGCTGTCTGCATCAAATAATATGCCGATCCGCTTCCCTCTCAGCCCTTCTTTAGATAGCTCGGCTTTTATCGGCTGATTGATCAAGGCACTTGTCGTCAAATAGGCGTCTTTTACAGTTCTCGTTATCGGGCCTGGCGTATCGAAATGTCTGGATAACGGAATCACTAACTCGCCACTAACCTTGCCACGACTAGGCTTAAACCCTACTGCCGATTGAGCTATCGCTGGTGAGATGATGGAACCATTCGTCTCTGTCCCAATTGTCACAGCGGCAAAATCGCTAGTCACAGCTGTTGCTGAACCTGCACTCGATCCCGATGGTGTTGCATCAAGATACGGATTTTTGTCCTGTCCTGTCTTTCCAGAGTAACCACTTGGCATTCTAGGATCCATATAATTCGCCCATTCAGACATGTTTGTTTTGCCGAGAATTAGCGCGCCACTCGCCTTTAAATTTTTTACTATTGTGGCATTTTTTCCGTACCGATATTATCTTTTAATAAAACCGGCATTCCGTGTAAAGACGCTTTGTTTGCACTTGCATGTTGATCGAGCTTCCTCGCCTCATCTAAGACGTTAGGATTTATTTCTGTAATAGCATTTAGCTTTGGTCCATTTTGATCATATTTCTTAATACGATTTAAGTAGATGCCCACCAGTTCCTCGTAATTCAACTTATTTGTCGCAATGAGTCGCTGTATTTGATTGACATCAGCACCAATAACTAGTTTTTCTTTCGCTTCTAGTTTACTGATATCAAGCGTTTTTAATTGTTTATTCACTGGATCTAAAACACGTTTTTGCTCATACATCATGTTCTTCCCAGTTTTTGTAGTGTCGCTCTTGGTCAGCAACCAATAGGCCCCCCCTACCGCCAAAATTAGCACTGTTATTGCGCTCCCGATAATGATACCTTTTCTCATGTTGTCGCCTCCATTGTTTTTTCCTAAGTATACACCTTAGCAAGCACTGAATCCCTCGATGTATGTGACAGAACAAAACAAATTTGTAAGCAAGGCAAACAAAAAACTGAAACCCGCAAGCAGGCTCCAGTTTCTCTGAGTGAAGTCTTATTAATCTAAATCTGTCGCGTTCTGTTCTTGCTTCTGTGTTCTCGCTTTACGAATGAAGTAAATCCCGATTAGAAGTACGAACCAAACCGGCGTTACGAACAGCGCTACACGTGTGTCTTCCGCTAGTGCTAGCACAACAAGTATGAAAGCTAGAAACGCAAGAATCACGTAGTTGGCAACTGGATATAGCGGCATTTTGAATTTATTTTTTGCTGCAAGTTCTGGACGTGTTTTACGATATTTCAAGTGACAGATAACCGTGATTCCCCAAATATACAAGAAACATACTGTCGAAATACTTGTGATGAGCGTAAACACGCCTTCTGGCATCACGTAGTTTAGAATAACCGCAATCAAGATAACAATCGTCGAGAAGAATAATGCATTGGCGGGAACTTTATGTGATGTTAATTTTGTCATCGGGTATGGTGCGTTTTTTTCTTTGGCAAGCGAGTAGACCATCCGGCTTGTGCTGAAAACCGCACTGTTACAAGCTGATGCCGCCGAAGTTAAAACGACAAAGTTAACGATAGCTGCAGCAGCCGCGATTCCTAAAGCCGCGAAAACCTGTACAAACGGACTTTGTGCTGGATTAATGTCATTCCATGGATAAATACTCATAATCACAATTAACGCACCAATATAGAAGATAATAATCCGAATCGGGATATTGTTGATCGCTTTTGGAATTACTTTCTCGGGGTCTTTCGTCTCCCCAGCCATCAAGCCGACAAGCTCAATCCCGACAAAAGCGAATACAACCATCTGGAACGATAGAATAAAGCCGCTTGCACCGTTCGGGAACCAACCGCCGTGACTCCATAAATTAGTAAAGCTAGACGCGCCTGCATCTGTTGAAAATCCTTTTATAATCATGAATGTACCAACAACAATTAACGCCAATATCGCGATTACCTTAATAAGCGCGAACCAGAATTCCATTTCACCGAACAATTTCACGGTTGCAAGATTCATCACGAGCAAAATAACTAATGCGATCAGACCCGGCACCCATTGCGCCACATTTGGAAACCAGAATTGCGTATATAGACCGACCGCAGTCAAATCCGCCATCGCAATGGAAATCCAGCAAAACCAATAGGTCCAACCAGTTACGAAGGCTGCGCCATTGCCTAAGTAATCAAAAACAAAGTCAACGAACGAGTGGTAATTCAGATTCGATAAGAGTAATTCTCCTAGCGCACGCATGATCAAGAAACAAATAATTCCCGTAATCGTATAAGCAAATAGTATCGACGGTCCTGCTAAATGAATCGATTTCCCTGAACCAAGAAACAAACCAGTTCCGATTGCGCCTCCAATCGCTATCAACTGCACATGGCGATTTTTTAAGCCTCTCTCTAATTGTCGTTCTTCTGACATATGTATTTCCCCCTTATTATTGTCGAGATCCGCACCTAACCAATCCAGCAAAACCTCCATCTTGTGTGAAACAATGTCTTCAAGTTTTATTCTTCTATCATACCGTAAAATGAACCTGAACACCATAATTTTTTCATTCACAATGTAACCGCTGTCATTGATATCATTGTATCACATGCACAAGAAGTTGCACAATGAAGAACGCTTATAATTTTTATTTTTCTTTAAACCCGTTGATGAACAATACATATCACGAGTTCGGATTTTTAATTTGGAATTCACAGATTTATTGATTATATTTTCTCATGAGAGCTTCCAATCGATAAGTTTGTGAAAAATTGAATTTCATTGTGTATTTTGTTTAACATATTTTCAATTTCAATTCGACTTTAGTTATAAATAATATGTAATTTTTTAGGGTAGACCAATTTTTAAAACTCGCTTCATTATCTCGTATTTGCTATGCCAATAAGGTTTTAATCCAAATAATACGCAAACTGACAGTCATCCACCCATTCACCATCTATCCAAAATTCACGCTTGAAATACGCCTCTTGCTCAAAACCTAAATGCTTATAAAATGCGATAGCGCTCGTGTTTGTAGCCATGACACGCATAGCAATTTTGCCGATGCCGTTTTCCTTTCCGAGCTCGAATAAACTTGAAATCAGCTTCTTCCCTACACCTTTTCCTTGTGCAGCTTTTGATACAGAAATTCCGAAAAGCCACTGCCGTTTGCGCGTGACGGAGCTGCCAGGATAGTGGTATATCAAAGATCCTAGCACGACGCCGTCCTCACCTTTTGCTACCAACATCTGTTGCGCCATAATATCCTGTTTAAATTGCTCGTACTCGTTTTCCTTCACGATATGTGGTGTCGTCCCTTTTATCATGACGCTTTTTTCTATTTCCCACAACGCTGGAATATCCGCCTCTGTTTGGCTAGTAATCCTAATTGCCATATGTATCACTCCTCACCTAGTTTGTCCCTATTCTATCATTCCCCACTAAAAGCGTGCAACCACCATGCGATTCATTGCTAAAAACACCAGATTCTACTATACTGATACTCTATCATGCAATAAAGGATGTGCTGAAAAATGGAAGATAATATTTTCGAAAATATAGCAAAAAAATACGATAATCCCCAACGAATCGAACTTGCGAGTATCATTGCTAATAGGGTCAAAGAAGAATTGGCGGACGCGGGTGATAAGACGCTCATCGATTATGGGAGCGGGACGGGACTCGTTGGCTTGCAACTGGCTGGCCTTGTCGCATCCGCTACTCTAATCGATGCTGCAGAAAATATGGTGGCGATTATAAATGAAAAACTAGCATCTCATCCGCTCCAAAACGTTAGCGCTTTAGTCTCTGATTTCACAGCAGATACCATCCCTGTAAAAGCAGATATTATTCTCGTATCACTAGTCCTGCTACATATTCCAGATACGAAAATCATTCTAGAGCAACTCTACAAGACGTTAAATGAGAACGGTAAATTGATCATTGTCGATTTCGATAAAAACCCTCAAATAAGTCATCCAAAAGTCCATAATGGATTTGTCGCTGCCGAACTAGAGGAACTACTAGCACAGACAGGTTTTAAAAACGCAACTATCGAGGTATTCCATCACGGTAACAACCTATTTATGAATCAAGATGCCGCCCTTTTTATAGCTACTAGTAGTAAATAAATAGAAGACAGGAACATCCGCTAATTTTTCGAATGTTCCTGTCTTTTTGCGTCTATGCTTTTCTAAGAATTTTGTCCATTGCTTTTCCTTTAGCCAGTTCATCGATCAACTTATCCAAATAACGAATTTGTTGCATCAATTTGTCCTCGATATCCTCGACACGATAGCCACAAATCACGCCTGTAATCAAGCCGACATTAGGATTCATTTCCGGCGCCTGCTCGAAAAAGGTTTCAAAATCCACTTCTTGATCCACGACTCGTTGCAAAGATGCCTCGTCATAACCGGTTAGCCAACTAATGATTTCATCGACCTCCGCCTTCGTACGTCCCTTTTTCTCAGCTTTTTGTATGTATAGTGGATAGACGCTAGCAAATGACATCGTAAAAATTCTTGGTTTTTTCATTGTTGCTCTCCCTCCGTTCGCTTATTCCTATCTCCCATTCTACACAGCATATCGCGTTTTTACAATCATTTCCCCATGCAACGCAAAAAGCCCTACAGATATCGTATCCATTAAGGCTTCATCGAATTCCTTTATATGCTTCGTGACCAGGCTCATTTCTTCTTCTTTTTCTCTTTCTTCTTGAACATCGACTTGGCCGCCCGTTTAATAACGTCAGCAAAGCTCAGAGAACTCACCATATTGGCTGGATCTACATAAACCCTTATTGCGCGGAGTACATCTTTTGGCCTCTTAGAAGCAAACGTAAACGTGCCATTGCGCTTGGTTTTGATGGCGTAGCGAGGAATCCATTTACCTTTTAGCATGACTGAAACGATGACTTGATCCACTTCTTCCCACGGGATTTGGATAAACTTGCGTACATCGCGTGAGTTGTAAAATTCGAAGCCTTTATCCCCAATCAAAATTTCACCATAATCTGTCAGTCCGGTAAAAGCGGTGGCATCTATTTTCATGTCTACTTGTGTATTAATCGATTCAACCAACTACATTCGCTCCATTTCTTTTCACTCGTTTTAATCATTATACCTTAAACTAATAAAAAGAGGCTAGTCATTAATTGCACCAGCCTCTTTTTTATCGGCTTAATTTTACAGAAGTCCGATTACGTGACCAACTACACCAACTACGAATAGTCCTAGAATGATGACAATTGGACTGATTTTTTTCTTAAGCAACCACATACATAGGAATGTTAGTAGTAATGCTGCAAGTCCTGGAATTAAGCTATCCAAGTTATTTTGTAGCGTCGTTACTTTTACTTGAGAAAGTGATAATCCTTGCGTGTATTGTTCGAATGCTGTTTTAACACCGTCAATACCGCTTGGAAGTGAATTCCAATCAATATAGGCACCATGATCTAATTTAACCTCAGAGATAATCGGTTTGAAGACAATGGACACCCACCTCTGCACCAGGGCGGCGAGTACGAACATCCCGAGTATGGAAGCACCTTTTGTGATATCTTGTAAAAGGCCACCGGAAAGATCGTCTGTGATTTTAGAACCAGCTTTGTAACCAAACTCTTGTGTATACCACATGAAACACCAACGAATAATGTTCCAAGCTACGAAGAAAATGATTGGGCCAAGGATGTTTCCGCTGATTGCAAGAGAAGCTCCTAGTGCACCTAACATTGGACGAACTGTAAACCAGAATACTGGATCTCCAATACCGGCTAGAGGTCCCATCATCCCAACTTTTACCCCTTGGATTGCTACATCATCAACTGGCGCACCATTGGCACGTTCTTCTTCCAGTGCAAGTGTTACTCCAAGAATTGGTGATGCTACATATGGATGTGTATTAAAGAATTCCAAGTGACGTTTCATCGCCGCTGAACGGTCTTCTTTTGATTTATATAATTTTTTGATTGCTGGAATCATTGAGAATGCCCAACCACCATTTTGCATACGCTCATAGTTCCAAGAACCTTGAATAAACGTAGAACGCCAAGCTACACTCAAGCGGTCTTTTTTCGATAAGACAATTTTTTCTGTTTCTGCCATTCTTTTCTCCTCCTTTTTTAGGTTTAATAGTCGTTTAGGATGTCGCCGAGCGGATCTTTGGAATTACCGCCTCCGCCACCGTTTGAATTACCGCCACCCATTTTAGAAAGGTTAAGGTAAATAAGAGCTAACGCAACACCTAGAGCACCAATTGCGATAAGTGTTAATTGAGTAATTGCTGCTACGACAAAACCGATGATGAAAAATGGCCATACTTCTTTTGTTGCCATCATGTTAATAACAAGCGCATAACCTACTGCTACTACCATTCCCCCACCAATTGCCATACCTTCTGTTAACCATGCAGGCATTGATTCTAGGAAAGATTGTACGCTGTCTGCTGGAATGAATAAAAGTGCTGCTGCTGGAATCGCGATACGGACACCTTGCATACAGATGGCACCGATATGAAGCATTTCAACTTCTCTAAAGCTTCCTTTTGCTGCGGCTCTATCCATTAAATGTACGATAGGAACTGCCAAAGTACGAACGATCATTGTTAAGAAAAGACCTGCTACTGCAAGTGGAATCGCGATAGCAATCGCTGAAGGAATACCTGCTACGCCTTGTCCACCTAATACTAAAATAATTGCTGATGCTACTGACGCAAGTGCGGCATCCGGTGCTACTGCTGCTCCAATATTTGCCCAACCAAGCGCAATCATTTGAAGTGTCCCACCAAGGATAATACATGCCGTTAAGTTACCTGTTACTAGACCGATTAATGTACATGCTACTAGTGGCTGATGGAATTGGAATTCGTCTAAGATTCCTTCCATACCAGCTAGAAAGGCAATTAAAATTACTAAAATTATTGCTATTACAGACATAAATATACCTCCTATTTTGAATTTATTACTGCGCTTTTAATTCAGCTTTTGCTTTCTTGATGATGTCGTCCATGTTTGCGCTCGAATCGTTAGGAACTTTCCGAACATCAAACTTAATCCCTTTTGCTTTCAATTTTTCGAAAGCTTCTACATCGTCTTGCCCCATTGCAAGTACTTTACTTACAACTGCTTTACCAACTGAATGGGCCATTGAGCCAACGTTTACTTGCTCGATTTCTACGCCGCCTTCTACAGCACGGAGAACATCTTGCGGGTTTTCGAATAAAAGAAGTGCTTTTGTATTCCCAAAACGAGGATCTTTTGAAATCTCAATCATTTTGTCTACTGGAATAACATTGGCTTTAACGCCAGGTGGTGCCGCTTGTTCGATTAATTTTTTACGAAGATCGTCTTTAGCAACCGCGTCAGAAACGACGATGATGCGCGTTGGATTTGTTGATTTTGTCCATGCAGTAGCAACTTGACCGTGTAATAAACGAGAGTCAACGCGTGCTAAGACAAATTTAATTTTGCCGTCACCAACAACTGTTCCTGGAGCAAGGTCCGATTTCGGTTGTTCAGCAACTGCTGCTTCTTGTGGTTGCGGTTGTAATTCTTCTGGTTTGACACGCACGCCTTCTTGACCTGGTGTCAAAATAGCTTTAGCGATTTCTTGCGCAGAGTTCATTGAAAAACGTGATGCAAAAGATTCAATCAACATTGGCAAGTTAAGACCAGCGACAATTGCCCACTTATCTTTATGTTCTTCATACAAACCGTTTGCTTGGTTGAACGGGGTGCCTCCCCAAAGATCAACTAAGAATAGTACTTCATCTTGGCTATCAAATGACGCGATTGCTGCTTCCATCTTGGCTTTGATATCTTCTGGGCCTTCGCTTGGCATCAATGTGATTGCTTTAACGTTTTCTTGTTCCCCGAAAATCATTGTTCCGGACTGCAAGATACCTTCAGCAAATTCGCCATGAGTTGCAAGGATAATTCCTACCATCTTTTTCCCTCCTACATAATTAAATTTTATTTTTCTACCCAATTAATATAAAGCAATTTTCGTGCCAACTTTAGTGTATTGACGATTAAGTCTTATATGGCGGGGATTGATACATATTAATTGAGATTAAAATAACTAGTGTATTATTCGGCGATACGGATGTTTTGCGTTTCTTAGATAGTGTATTGCGTTGGTATACAAGACACATACTGTTTTTGGCCGAAGTTAATATATCGTTCCCTTTAGTGCAGTCGGGTAAACTATTTTTTGTAAATTTGAGTTAGGGATTGCCATTACGTCCACAACACAAATAAAAAACGACCACCAAACTTCGCACATTGGCAGTCGTTTTTAATCAGTTTGTACCTCGTTTCTTGATCATCTTAACTAGTAGAATAATTATTACTATTGGAATAAGAACTATTAAGGTCTGAGCAACTCCCAATATCAAAGCTCCCACTATTGTCGAGGTATTCACATCATTGAGTAGCATAATATCCATAAAACTAAGCAACACAAAGAGCGATATTCCTATAGTCAATATAGTTTTTTTCATGTCAGTCCTCCTAAATTATCGTATCACCGATGATTTGGAAACTTTACCTAAGTGATTGCACTCTACATTCACTCGAATATATTTTTCCTCAACCACTAAACCGTTTCCTTTATACATTATTCCGGATTTAACAGTAGCTTGTTGATAAACTACTCTTCTTTTAGAACTCGGTTTTTGTACATCATTTTTCTTATCGTGAACCGACCAAACAATACCTGAAACACCATTTACTTTAACATAGTTTTCTGTAGTCTGCGCGGTTACCTTCTCACCATTGTATGTGAACTTAGCACCAATCCCAGCAGTATACAATTTATTACCAGAGATTTTATCATAACCTGTACGGGTATGTCGTGCAGACACCGTCTTTGAAGCTGCATGAACTTTCTTCCCAAATATCACAGTTTCTCCGAACTTTTTTATACTTGAGACAAGGTTGGTATCTGTATCTTCTTTTTTCAATAACTCTTGCTCCTCAGTCGTCGCTCCTCTTTCATCCGCAATTTCAGTTACCTCTAGAGTAACTTCTGTATCCGTAACAACCAGTTGCGTGTCGTCATTGATAGTATATATATCAATGAACTCTGGTACGTCAGAATCCCCTATTCTACCTTGATTTTCAGCGATGGCATTATCATTATTAGCTAAATAACTCTGAACGATCGTTTCTTCATTCCCATCCGCACTTTTTAATTCCTCTACCAGTTCTTTCTGGTAAGTTAACTCTTCTTTTATTTCCTTATTGGTGAGATTTAACTCTCCTCCACCTGCCATGTTGTTATTTCGTTCTTTTCATTGATAATAGTATAACAGATATTAGCATATAACTTCCAAATTTTCGTCGTATATAGACAAGATAACATTATTCTCTTAGTAGTTATTCAGGTAGCATTTCAGAAATGTTAAATCCGCTGCGTGTTAACTAAATCATATACTAGGCTTTCTGAAATTCATTTAAATTTTCTTCATAAGGGTTTTTCAGGATTTTCACAAACAAATTTGCGCAAAAAAAACCCCAACAGCCATAAACCGTTGAGGCTCTAAGATGGGTTGTGAGGGGATCGAACCCACGACCCGCTGATTAAGAGAAAACCTATAATCATGTAATCAATTATTTTTTATCTAATTTATTGAAAAGCGAATCTAGTATTGCCGCCTCAAAATTGTTCTCCACTAAAAACTTTTTAAGCACATCAAATCGCGCGACTCTATTCGCTAATTTGTTAACCCCCTCTGATGAAGCTTGTTTATACTTTTTGAATAAATCATAAATATAACTCTCGTGAATAGATAAATCCAAATCACTTGTTTCTTCATTTTTAAACTTATCATAAATTCTCACAAAGGTAGTCAACTTGGTTATCATATCTTGTGATAGATCCTTACCATTTCTATGCAGAAAGAAAATAAAAGAAAAGATAGTATAGTTCTGAGTCTTCTTTTTGATAAATCTCCTTGTACCCTTATCATCTAATAATTTCGATATACTGTCCATCGCCTTTATAACAGCTTCTCTATCAGTTTCAACCGAATCATAGACAACATTATACTCATCGTAGGCATTATTGATAACCTTCACAGCATTTGATTGCTCTATAATACCTCTCTTCCATAGCAGTAATATATTGGCGCAATATTGCACATCTTGCATTCTCCTTAAATCATTTGCAGTGAAGAAATCTAAATCCACCCAAAAGTTGTTTGCAGAGATTTCAGTTGCCAAATCATGGAATAGCCCTCTATTGGCATTTCTCTTTTCTTGCGCATTCAGATTATATTCTGTTAGATTAAGCCTATTAAACATTTTAATGATATCTTCTCTAGAAGCATTCAAATCGATTTGTATAACAGCCATATTATAATTCCAAATTCTTTGCTTATCCTCATCATCTAGGTTAATAAAACCCTTACCACCATATTTTTTCTTCATCGTTCCTTCAATTAAATCAGCTTCATTCAAAAGAAATTCACCATCTATAAACTCTAAGATAGCATTTATCCGTTGTTGACCGTCTACTATATGAGTTGACGCTTGTCCAGTCTCAGGATCTGTTGAACTCTGCCAAAAAAACACAGACGGTATTACATAGTTTAATAGCATAGTCTCAATTAGCCTTACCTTATCTCGCTCCAACCAGACAGACCTTCTCTGATATGTATCGTCTACTATTAATTCTTTACTATTTGACATCGTATGAATTAGCCTTACTTGCATTTTCACATCATTGTACTGAAAACTCATAATAAATTCCTCCTCGCACTCTCTATACCAATCAACTGATAATTCTCCAAATCCTCCCATGATCGATATATTCTGTATGAAATTGGATTAGGTATAGAGAACGTATCTCTTAATTCAACATTAGCGCTATTTATAGTGTCTTTAACTAAATGTAAGCCCCCTGTCACATATTCTAAAGAACTATCATTGATGTAACCATTAAAAATTGCATTAGTTATACTGTTGTACTTCCTAGTTGGTAGGCGCTGAACTTTATTAGCAGTACGAATTGCTGCCCATATTTCTTCGAATAACCTAGGAGAAATAATCGCTAAATCTAAATCTGAAACCTTGTCATGTTTGTCATCGTAATCCTCGCTATTAGAATCAAATCTAATAAACTCCCTAAATGATTTTCTAGGTGATAGACTAAAACCAATTTTTGCGCTTCCAACCATTTGGACACTATGAAAACCTACATTAAAATTTTTCATAATTATTTCTTTAAAATCATCCGTTATATTGATTAATTCTTGTTCTTCTCTTTCTAGCACTTCTTCAAAATACCAATTGTATGATTTAATGATATATTTCATATAAAATTCTATTGGTTCCAATTTTTTCAAATCTTGCTTTAACTTTTCGCATGTTTGAACCATACCTAAACCCCTTTCTCACAAAAATATTTTATTTAAAAAGGTATATAATTCACCAGCTATACCCTTAGACATCTCAAAAGGAACTCCATTTCCAATAGTCTTAAATTTATTTGTCAAAGTCATAGTGGGTGGTAATATAAAGTCTTGAGGTAAAGATTGAATAGCCAAAGCCTCCGCTACTGATATACGACGTGGCTTATACGGATGTAAATGTACCTCATTGTTCCCATATGCAGCTGTGGGAGAGTATCTCCATCTGTGTAAACGTTTAAATGATTTCTTAGAAATATCACCCTCCTCAATACTATAGAATTTATTTAATGCCTGACGCGGCTTGAAATACTCATTTGCATTGGGATGTATATATACTCCATTCTTTTTAAACCAATACTCTACTGTAAAAACTTCATTTATATTTTTCGGTTTTCTCAAAATATTATCTTCTTGAAAAATATTTGTCTCAGGCCAATTAAGGAGTTTAATTTTCTCAATGCTATTATGCTTTATTCCCCAATTAAAATTCTGAACTATTTCAGATTCTACTATACTCAATGTCTCCCTCAAAATCCCAATCATAAATATCCGCTCACGATCTTGTGGAACATCAAATTGTAGCGCATTAAGTAGGCTATCTATTATAATATAACCCGCATCTTCTGCTTGCTTCTTTATATCGTTATAGAATAGGTTATGCTTTTTGGTCTTCCACAACCCTTTTACATTTTCAAAAACAAAAAAATCAGGTAACTCTTGTATAATCAAGTCAAAATATGTCTGAGTTAGCTGTCCATTTTCTCCTTCCCTTCCTCTGTTCTTACCAGCTACAGAAAAATCTGGGCAAGGAGGACCCCCTATAAAACCTACTATATTATTTTCTTTTTCAATTTCCACCCTATCCTTAAATTTCATATTCCCAACATAATCACCTATGCTCCCCAAAGAATACCCAAACTTAGGTTCAGCCAACTCTAAATTTTTCCTAGAATATTTATATGCTTCTATAAACGGCTCAAAATATTCATTAACCTCGACTACACTAAAACCACTTTTTTCAAATCCCAAGTCTAGAAAACCAGAGCCAGAGAAAAATGAAAAGACACTAATATTTTTCATTGCTAAACCTACTTCTATTTTTTATTTATAATCTCGAACTGTAACAAACTAAAATATTAGCACTAAACAAGAAATTTCTCCACCTATTTTTCTGCAATATCAATAATCTCCCGAATATCCTTCACATCCAAAGCATCCGCAATCCGTGCAATATGGTCAAAATAGATACTCTGTCTTTTATTATTCACTAGCTTACTGAGTATGGCTGGTTCTATATCAGCTAACCTAGATAGTTCTTTCATCGAAATTCCGTGTTTCTCAACTAATGATTTTAGATTAACCACTACAACTTTTTCCATATCCACACCACCTCTTGTCTATATGAACATTTTATACTATAATGAAACTAAAACCGTTGTTCGATTGAGCAACTTTCGAAAAAGGAGGAAAATTTATGCTGTCAAAATCATTTAATCACGATTTTTCATTATTTTGTCACAAGCGTGTGGAACATTTCTTATCAGAAGAAAATTCTAGTATTGAATTTAAGGCACTACAAGAAAGACAATTCCATATAAGGGATGCGCTTGAACAAAAGTTAAATAACTATAATGAGCTAAAATATCTTGATGAATTATTTAAATACGAAACAGAAGCTTTTATGCGTATCTATGCCACCGCTTTTAAAGAAGGGATATTATTCTCCAAGAATCCCCAATAACCTTATTTTATGGCGACAATTCAATTATTTTCCTTTATAATGGATTTATAGACTAACTTTAGACGGGAGAATAGGGATATGACGCAAATAAAAGTTAATAGAGAAAAGATGATGAATCACGCTGCGGAACTTGGAGATAGTGTCTCGGGAATGACCCATCATACAAAGAAAAATAACGCGATGTCTTACACTCAATGCAATTCTATGAGCAATTGTCAGGAAGCTTTATTTGATTTGGTGAACTATGTCGATTTATTTGGAAAAGTGGTGCAGGAAGACGCTATTCGTATCAAACAAATCGGTGAAGCTTATGCTGCCAAAGATCGGGAAGTCGGTCAGAAGATGCAACTGGAGGTGCGCTAAGATGGAACCAAGAAGCCAGCAAATTCATCAAACATTGCAACAATTAAAGCGGAAGACGGAGCAACAGGAAGATGAGCTATACGCTCTAAGACAACGGCAAATTCAGCTAGAATACACGGAAACAGAGCTTCGGCACATCGAACGTGAGAAAGAGAACCTTATTGCCCAAGCTCACGATGTATGGCGCGGAAATCACGGTAGAAGTGTGGCTTATGATGCGGAAGATACCGCACATGAAAGTTGGAGAAAATTACGTAAACATATTGAAAGTACGCGGGAACAGCTACAACAAGAGCAGAAAACCATTCAATCGAGCCTATCTCAAATAGAAGATGAACGGAAACTGTTACATAGGGAGCTGATTCTATGACTCGCATCGATATTGCCGAGGTCACACATTTCTCACAACAATTACGCGCATCGAATCAAGAATTAAAACAGTATGTAAATGCCGTGAAACAAGCTGTCATCGCTTATATTAATGATACATCGATTAGTGGAGACGCCATCGCTAGCTCAAAAGAATACTACGCGGGCGCCTATTTCCCACTATGTGCATCGATCAAACAAGCGCTTGACCTGAGCGAGCAAAAGATACAAAAATATATTACTGATTTCCATTCTCAAGTGGATGCTTCCCCCAATTCTAGGCTTGATGTGGATGGTATTCATGACCTAAATCAAAAAATAACAGGTTTCGAAAATCGTCTAGAAAGCGTTACGTCACAATTAACGGCTATTAATGGAACTGGACACGCATCAGAGCTAAATTATTTAGCCACACAAATTTTTGAAGCGCACAAAAAAGAAGAGATACTGAACAAATTTATGGATTTCGAACAGAGTCACAGAAATTTCTTTTATGAAGTTGGAGAACTAGCGCATTATATTAAGCAAGCACTGGATAACATTCAGCAAAATCTTAAATTCGATGGCAAAACTGGTATGTATCATCTCGAAAAACTGAACCCTGCGACATTCAGCCAGCTCACCAAAATGTATGCGAGCCAGCAAGAAATTGATGATAAGATAAGAGAAATTGAAGAAATAGGACTAACGCCAAACATTCCAAAAGGCAATAGTGCTGGTTTCATCACGATTGATGGTAAAATGAGTACCGAGGCTACACTCGATTTTGTGAATCAGCAAATGATTTATTGGCAGAGTGAGACAGTTTTCCGCGAAGTACTAGGTGTAGGTTCGTTTTATCGTGCGGTTTATGGCGTGGATGCTGTGTCTGGAAAGCATATTAGTGACGGACAGCGGTTATTAGACGGTGCACTTGTGTTGACACAATACGGGGCTCCTGTGCTTGGTTTAGCTAAGTTCACTGCAAGATTTGAACCAAGTAGAGTTGTAAGTAGTGCTGAACGTCAGATAAACGCTGTCGATAAACTTAAACTCGAAAAATGGAGTTATCCTCCAAATGAAGCAAAGTATCTTAAGTATAAAGCCGTTTATGATAATCCTAAGTACTATAATCAAACGACAGGTGATATCAATTGGCCTCCAAATAATGGTTTTTCTGGCGCCCCTAAAGATACCATTATCAAAGAGGGTAGCTTGCTTGATCGTTATGGTGAGCCAAGGGGAGAATTCTTCTCACCAAAGGATGTCCCTTATGAAATGAGAGCACTGGCACTACACAGTGATGAAGCAAATTACTATGTATACCGAGTTCTTAATGATTTTGATGCAAAAGGTGGAGTAGCAGCCCCTTGGTTCGATAGACCTGGTGGGGGAACACAGTATATAAAATATCACAGCAATGGCGAAGCGTACACCATGAAGGAACTTATTGAAGAAGATTTAATTGAATTCGTATCCTTAAGAAAGTGGGAATCACAATGATTATTGATGAATTAAAAAAAGATAAAGGCATAAGTGTCACGGTAACACACAATCTAGACAATGAAATAATAACTGTATATGCTAAAAATATCGATACTGACTCTGTAGACCAAGATTCAGCTATAAGGTTAAAGAAAATAGACTCTGAATGGATTCTGTATAAAGTCCAACGAGACCAAGAATTTGTAATCAAGGAATTTTCTGACGAAACATTAGCTAAATTAGCCCTTTTTGTCTCTGTTTCACGAGAATTCAGCTCAGTAGACGCAAGCAATGATGTACGTGGAGAACTCAGGGCACTAAAATTTGATTTAGAGGCAGCCGATAAATATATAGACAATGATATAGGCAGTGATTATTACTCATTTTTTGAAGATAAGGTTGATTGTATAAATTTAAAACTTAGGGAAAACACTTGTTATGATATTTACTATCTTAGTCCAACTGGTGACACTGCTATCGTATCAGAAGATAGGAAATTACCTAGTGCATTTATTGTAGTCTATAATTTCAGCTTTATTCTAAAGCAATTTAAAGAGGTCATTTATCCACAATTAATTAACTATAAACTTTCACCAAATCAAGTAGAGTTACTAAAACGAATATATCTAAAAAAATAGCCTAGCTTTAGCCCTTTTTATGAATAAAATGAGGAGAACAATATGACATTAATCGAAAATATTAATAATGGTCAATACGAGCTAGACGATTTAGAAAACTATCTTAGCGCAGGCAATGCCATCGTACTTTACAACAGGATGCGTGAGATTATTGATAAGAAAATTACTAATCCATCTATAGTTCAAGCACTTATTAACATTTCTGGCAGAAGAGAGCAAACACTCGAAGATAAAATGTTAGGGTTTTATACAGTCGGAGATTTTGCCTTAGCCACTTTAAAAAAATTGGGGATTGATTTGACTTCCCTCAAAGAATATACGCGTTTAGATTCCTTTGAAAAAGAGCTAATTGATGAGCTTGCAGAGTCAGGGGATTTGTAAATAGGAGTGACACGATGGCTGTTTTCATTATCATGACAAAAGAGTACGAAAATGAGGAAAAAATCGTATATAAATATGGGCCTGATGAAAAAATCTCAGGTATTATTGAATATAACAAGAATAGCGGCATGATTAGCCAGCAAGAACCTATTGTTTCAGAATTTTATCCAGATGAATTTTTCTTTAAGCGAGCTGGAAGACGCTTGGCTAGAATGGCTATTCAAGACAATGGCAATTTTGTTGAACGAACTACGATTGAATCTTGAAAGTTTCACTATATGGTATGTCAACAAAAAAATGGATACCCACTACTAGGAGATGAATACACAAAACGAAATATACCAAGAAAAGCGCAGCATAACCCAGAGCCTAAAACTCAAAAATAGAAAAGCAGTAATTTTGCATAATCCATTCTCTACAATGGCTCTATACAAAATTACTGCTTATTTTTCATTTAATCCAATCTTTTCACTAGTGACTTTAAAGTATTGGCAGAGGCTCCCTTAATTAATTTATCCAAACGATTATAATACAAAGCGTCTGCCGCTTCCCACGAGCCCTTACCGCCTATAACATAGATTCCAACTATATCCGTCAGATAATGCTCCTCGCTTTTTTTGTCCCCTTTTTGTTTCGCTTTCAAAGCTTTAGCACGAATTTCCTCTACTACTTTCATCTCTCTCATCAGATTTAAAAAGTCTTCATCTAATTTTCCGAAAATTTCCTGTTTAAAATCGTCATATTCACGATTATCCAAAAGTAAATCATTGGGTGTAATGTATAAAATTTTACAAATCTCAAGTATTTTTTCTAGTGATGGTGTATAAACCCCTCTTTCTATTTTCGAATAATTCTGGCGATTGATATCTAAATCATCAGCAAACTCCTTTTGAGTTATCCCTTGTTCTAAACGGTATGCTTTTAAATTTCTCCCAATAGTTGATACATCTCTTTTCCCAATTATCGGCATTATAACTACCCTCCAAGTAAGTCTGTTTATGATAAAAACTAATTGAAAAATAAGCTTCTCAATGCTAATATTTAAATGTAAGCTTATTAATCCTATTTCACAATGTAATTATAGAACAAATAGACTTATTTGTAAACTAGAACTTTAACACTGCTTATCTATAAACTTTGTCCCGACATGGCGCGAAAGCGCCAAATGGCAATGTTGAGCGGCAGCGATCGGGACAGTGCCAAGCTTTGCTTGGTACTAAGGGCGCATATGTAACACCGCCCTAATAATACAAAAATAAATAAGAAAAAGACTGGTATACCAAGCAATAGCATACTAGTCGGCACGCACAAATGCGCCTTAACTTGAAAGGAGGTGAATAATTTGGCTAGAGAGAATATCAGCGTTGGAATAGATTGGCTAAATATTGTATTTGAGAATCTGCATGCAAAAGATGTATTTGATAACATTCTAGATATTAATGAACTGTACTTTAGTAAACAGCCTCGGGGAATTCGTTATAAAAGCTACACAACCCTATACCAACACGGAAATATACAAGTTTATGCGGATATTGAACCCTCACTTAATAATCCCAAAGGGACAGGATGTTACCTAAATATGAGCGGTATTGGTTGTCACCAGTTAAAAATCTATCTTGATGCACAAAAGCGCTCATGGAAAGATTTTTTCCAATCTTGCGCCCAACAATCAGGAAAAAGTGGCTTTCATATCACCCGTATAGATGTCGCTATTGATGACCGTAACACAAAACCAGCGTTTACAGTTGCTCAATTACATCGAAAGTGTGAGAAAGGAGAATTTATCTCTAAAAGCCGTCATCATCGCCTACAACAAAGTAGTTCTGACAAGGTGAAAAGTGCTAAGACACTTCGCGAACTAGCATTTGGATTCTTGAAGGGTAATCTTAATTTTCTTGTAGAAAACCCTGAACAGTCCAATAAAAGTAGATGGGATTCCTGCCGTTTTTGGGAACGCTTTTTGGAAAATGCTGAACCAGTTAAACTAGAGATTCAACCCACCGTAAATACTCTGCTAGATACCCAAGATTGGCTTTTGGAAGGTGGAGCTTTAGCGGCTTTAAAAGCATTTGAATTTTTAGAGGACAAGCAAGCTCTTGGTGGACTTCAATCTTTGGAATCCATGAAAAAGAAAACGCAATTCAGCACTAATCTTAGCGCGAAAATTGTCACCCATCTAAGTATGATAGGTAAATCAGAATTTATACCACTAGTATACGAACAGACGAAACAAACAGAATTTTAACACATGGAAAGGGTGCTATTAAGATGTCTAAAACAAGGCATAAAAAAAGTAGTGCTATAACCAAAGAAATAAATTCTCCAGATATAAACACTACCCGTTGCAAGGTTATTATATCATAAATGGAGAAACTTTCAATACAATTTGATGGAGGTTATCGTTTATGGCAATCACAAAAACAGCGCGAAAAAGTTATCGTGTCGATATTAGCCTCGGAGTTGACCCCATAACAGGGAAACAGCGTCGTGTCCGACATAATAACATTTCTACTAAACGTAGCGCGCAACAATTAGAAAATCATCTAAAACAACATTACTACAATGGTACTCTCTTACCCGATAAGTCATTATCCTTTGAGCAACTAGGAAACCTTTATTTTCAATCCTATACAATTAATCATAAACCAACCTATGTGCGTACTCAGCGTGGCTATTATTCCAATCATCTTTTCCCATATTTTAAAGATTGCTTGATCAAGAAAATCACACAGACGCATATTCGAGAATTCAGAGAGCATTTACTCACTTTGAGCTTATCCTTTAATAGCATCAACAAGCATATGATTCTACTAAAGAAAATTTTTGATGTTGCTGTGGATGAATCCCTTGTTTACACAAATCCTTGCTTGCGTATTAAAAAGTTGAAAATCATCAAACAAAAAATGCATTTCTGGACAACTACCGAATACTTGCACTTTATCGCATCTATCAGGGAAGACGAAGAAGTTCATAAGATTTTTTATCAAACTGCTTATCTCACTGGAATGCGTGCTGGGGAACTGTTAGCACTAAGATGGTCGGACATCCATTTTGTGAAACAGGAAATTCACGTATGTAAGACTGTCTCCCGTATCGATGGGAAAATGATTGTGACTCCACCTAAAAGCGAGACCAGTAACCGAGTGATAACAATCAATTCCAAACTCGCTAAGATGTTATCCGATTGGAAAGTGGCGCAATCAAAGCTTCTCCCCTCCATTCCAACGAAAGATTTAGTAATTTTTCAGCATAAGACATCACATCCAATCCGAGAAAACTTCGGGACTAAAAAAATTCAACGGATATATAATCGTTGTGCTGTTCAGCCCATTCGTTTGCATGATTTCAGGCATTCCCACGTGGCTTTGCTAATAGATAACGGTGAAAATATAACAGTAATAAAGGAACGGATGGGACATGCTAGTATCACAACTACAATTGATACATATGGACATCTATTCCCCAACAAACAAAGAGAAATGAGTGATAAACTAGATTTTCTGTAGTTTTCAAAGCAATTTAGTCAACCTCAAAAAGCTGAAACCAATTGAGCACGAACGGTTTCAGCTTTCTTATTTCTAGGCGTAGGCAATTTTAAGGCAATACTACTCCAATTTAGTACATATTTCAAGGCAAAATAAAAACCCCAACAGTCATAAACTGTTGAGGCTCTAAGATGGGTTGTGAGGGGTTCGAACCCACGACCCGCTGATTAAGAGTCAGCTGCTCTACCAACTGAGCTAACAACCCGTGCGATAAATGTTTTTACCGACAAGACTTATTCTAGCACTTTCGCTCTGGCTTGGCAAACATTTCACACATTGTTGGAAGGACCTCATTTTCTGGGGCCCTTCTTATTTGTCATCTATTCTACAATCTGATTGAAATACTGGTCATTTATCTTTCGTATCCGCTTTAATTCGCATTTTGGCTCGCGGTCGTATGTTAGTAGCCCGTTGATTTCGGCTTCCACGTCGGTCAGTTGGGTGTAGCAGTAGCCGTGTAGGGCTTTGGAACTGTAAACGGCTTGCATGACGCGGCTGTAATCGGCGACGAATTCTTCGGCGTTTTTCACGGATGTGTAGCCCCAGCCTGTCTGGTCACCTGTTTGAAAACCTATTCCACCGAATTCTGTTAGCAAAATTGGCGCGCCTTGGTGCTCAAATCCTGCGGCATAGACCGCGCGTAATGTGGATTGGGATTTCAAAATGGCTTCTTTGTCGTGGATCATCGCGCTAAAATCGGCATACTTCTGGGGTTCGTCTTCTCGGCCGTGTGAATAATTATGCACCGCGCAAATATCGGTTTCGGTCATTTCCCAGCCATCATTGGAGATTACCGGACGGGTTTTGTCGAGTGAATGAATGAGATGATACATCGCCTGGGTGTGATGTTGTTGTTCACGGTTGTTGTGAATCCCTGGTACGCCCCAGCTTTCGTTGATCGGCACCCACGTCACAATGCTCGGATGATTGTAATCGCGTTCGATAATCTCTAACCATTCGCGAGTCAGTCTGGTCGCGGCGTCTTCTGTGTAAACTGGTGCCGCCGCGCATTCGCCCCAAACGAGGTAGCCCAGCGTATCTGCCCAATATAGGAAACGCGGATCTTCTACTTTCTGATGTTTGCGGCAACCATTGAATCCCATTTCCTTGGCAAGCTCGATATCGTAACGCAACGCCGCGTCGGACGGCGCAGTCAACAAACCTTCGCGCCAGTAACCCTGATCTAGCACCAATTTTTGGTAGTAAGGGCGGTTGTTCAAATAAACCATGCCCGCCTCCGTGTGCACCTTGCGCATTCCGAAATACGACGAAACTTCATCATACACCGCCAAATCATCCTCTAGGCAAAATGCAATCTGAAAAAGGTTCGGGTTTTCTGGCGTCCAATTCCAGCCATCATTATGATTCGGCGAGCGAAAAATCTGTTTTTGATAAATCGCCACGTCGCGTTGCATATGGTTTTGCGTCAACGTCACCGCATCTTCAGCAACCAGCGTCTCCCTGAAACGAATCGCATATCGTAAGCGCTTACCAACAATGCTACCCGCAAAAATCAAATCGAGTTCCACCATACCGGTGTCCACATTCGGCGTCATGCGCAGCTTTTCAATATGTAGCGCGTCCACGATTTCCAACCAAACCGTCTGCCAAATTCCCGTCGTGTTCGTATACCAAATCGAATCCGGTTCCGGCGTCCAACTCTGCTTTCCACGCGGAATCGTCTCATCTTTTTGCGGATCAAATACCCGCACAACTAGCGTCACAGCCTCACTACCAACCACAAATGGCGTAATATCCAGCGTAAACGAAGTATGCCCGCCATCATGCTCACCGACCTTCTGCCCATTCACAAAAACGCTCGCCGAATAATCCACCGCACCAAAATGCAGCTTCACTTCCTTGCCACCGTCCAAATCCCCATCCAACTCAAACTCCCGCTTATACCAAACAATCTCATGATGCGTCTGATCATCAATCCCACTGAGCGCCGTCTGATACACAAATGGCACGACAATCCGTTTCGCAAACGGCACATCCCCACGAAACCAGCCCTCACGCAGCCCAACGTCCCCATCATCAAAAGCAAATTCCCATTCTCCATTCAAATTCAGCCAGTTTTCCCTTACAAATTGCGGTCGCGGATATTCTTCTCTCAACATTTCGCATCGCTCCTCCTCATATAAAACGCTTACAGTAAACTCTAAAGTTAATCAAACTAAAAAGCCATCTTACTTGCATTATATACAATAGGTAACCATCCTGTCAAATAAATAAAAATAAGATTAACTTAAACGTAAACTATAGACATATTGCTTTTTATAAGAAAATGTTTTATGCTCGAACAAATACCCCTAGGAGGCTAATCCCATGACATTCCCAACCATCCAAACATCGCGACTCACACTAAGACAGTTAACTACCGATGATTCTAGCGCCATTTTTGCCCTGCGATCAAATCCAGAAGTTGCCGCTTTTCAAGACCGCCCATTACAACAAAACCTCGAGGAATCCACCGCATTTATCACTAAAATAAACACAGGAATCGCCTGCAAAACCTGGATTTTCTGGGCCATCACGCTACAAGAAACATCAGAATTTATCGGAACCGCCTGCCTATGGAATTTCTCAGAAGAGCAGACACGTGCGGATTTAGGCTACGAATTATTGCCACGATTCCAAGGCGCCGGCTACATGCACGAAGCCCTTCTCCCAGTAATCGACTATGGTTTCACACAACGCCACTTACAAAAAATCGACGGCGTAACCCACAAAAACAACGACCGCTCCACACAACTCCTCAAAAAAATCGGGTTCACGCTAAATCCAGATTTTGTGGACGGAAACGAGATTATGTACACATTAAAAAAGAGAAGTTAGGAATTTAACACCTAACTTCTCTTCCTGTTTCTACATCTTCGAAATCCAGCTTTTGTTGCGGCGTCTTTCGCTGAGCTAGAGCCGCAATATGAGTGCGAACAGAGTGAGCATTCGTTCCTTGTACTGCGTCATGAGCTGCGTCTCCGAATCCAGCTTCAACGGCCAACTCCTCGAAAACTTCACGCCCTCCATAAAAAGCAAGAGCGGCTTTTTACTGCGGCCGCTCCAGTTTTTTTCGGAGCTGAACGGGCCGTTTCAGCTTTATAATCCAATCCAGCTTCAACGGCCAACTCCTTGAAAACTTCACGCCCTCCATAAAAAGCAAGAGCGGCTTTTTACTGCGGCCGCTCCAGTTTTTTTCGGAGCTGAACGG